>JALQTL010000109.1 GCA_023260935.1 Paracoccaceae bacterium | reverse complement strand
GTTAAATGACGCCCGATGGACAAAAAAGCCATCGGGCGTTTTCGTTGCGGGCGCGAGTCGCAGACGCCCATAGGGAGAAATATGAATGCAAAGACCTTCCACAGATTTCGCAGATTGTACAGATCACTTGCCATTCCGGCACTTCGCCGTCGAAAAAGATCTGTCGCGCACGTTCATCGGTGTTTGCGTCGCGAAAAACCCCCGACCCGCTGATCGAGGCCGATTTCACCCCCGCCCCCGCCAGAAGTTCACGCCAGCCGCCCACGCTTTCCATGCTGGTCACATCCACCGTTTCGGCATTGAAGCTGACCCGCGTTGCGCGCAAGCCGGCGACGGTCTCGAAAGACCCATCGCCATTCATGTCTACCTTCAGCAAAAGATCCTTGCCACTTTGAACCGCCATGGCCATTCTCCACTTTCCGCTGCCATATCAGCAGCTTAAACTTCAATCCTCGCGCGGAAGGTCAGATCGATCCGCCGCACACCGCCATCATCCAGCCGCTTTGCCACCGCCTTCATGAACCTGATCCCAACAACCCGCCCCCGGCTCAGGGTGGGCTTGGCATCCACCAGACTGTCAGAAACCACCGCAGCGGCTGTCTTGGCTTCCAGAAACCCGGCCGCATCGCTGATCACGCTTACCGTGAACCGATGCTCTGCCCCGCCGCCGCTCTTGTCCGAGGCATCGAGTGCCTCCTCGGGGCCGATCAGGATGAAGGTGCCGCTGCCCCCGCCAGCCGGCAGGGCATCGACAATCGCCGCACCGGCAAGGCGGTCGTCCGCCGAAAGCAGTGCGAAAATACCGGCCTGCAGGGCCGCCGCTGCGCCGTAACTCATACCGGGTTCTCCTCACGCACAAAGCAGGTCAGATACAGGCCGCTGTCATCGCGTTCCGTCACCGCCAGAATCCCGAACCTGCGCGTTCCATCGCGAAACCGTTGCCCCGGCACAGGGCGCCGGTCAGAAGAAGGGGGCGCCGCCCGCACCGTGATCCGATAGGGCACGGTCGACAGCACGACCTCCTCCACGCCCTGATCACGACCCGAGGCTGGCTGAACCTCGGCCCAGATCTTTCCCACCTCGGCCCAGACCAGCGTGAATCCGCCAGCCCCATCAGGCACCCTGACCGAGGCTTCCAGCGAAAGAAGCCTGCGCAAGCGCACCGGCTTCATGCCGCACCCCCGCCCAGAATGCGCACCGTGCGCCAGCGTTCGATAAGCGCATACACCGCCATCGGCAGCGCGGCCCGGGTCATGCCCGCATCGTGGCGCGTTTCATAATGCTCGGCGGCCAGAAGCAGCACGGCCTGCGCCAGATCGGCCGGCACATTGGCCCATGCCGTGCCAAAGCCCGCATCAAAGACAATCTCCACCACGCTGCCCTCGGTCAGGGCCGGAAACCCCATCTGAGCCCCAACGACCCGTGGTCGCGCCATATCCTGCACCAGCCGATAGCTGGCGGGGTCGATCGTCCGTACCGTGCCATCCGCTGCTTCGATCGCCACAGAGACCAGTGCCGCCACCGGTGCCACAGGCAAAGCCTGACCGCCTCGGCCATCCCGCCAGCGATCCAGCCGCAGCTTGAACCGTCGCGCCAGAAGCGCTTTTCCCGTCCGCGCCTCGATTGTGGCGATGGCCGCCCGCAAATGGCCGATGATCAGCCCGTCCTGCATGCCATCGTCGGAAAAGCCCGTGCCGATCCGCAGATGGTCCTTCATCGACTGCACCGGCAAGGCTTCTGCCGGCACATCCGTTTCTTCTGTCAGCAACATCCCAACATTCTCCGCTCTCTCCGCCAGCATGGGGTTCGGGCGCGCGCTCCACACCGCTCGGACGGAGGGGGGGAGCAGCTAGACGGCATGGGAAACACGCGCGCGCCCGGGGGCGGCCGGGGAAATCCCCGGCCCTGTTGCCCTGTCTTACGACACGGCGAACTTCAGAAGCTTGATGGCGGCAAAGTCGGAAACATCGCCCCCGACCCGCTTGCTGGCATAGAACAGCACATGCGGCTTGGCACTGAACGGGTCACGCAGCACCCGCATGTCAGGGCGTTCGGCAATGGTATAGCCGGCCGAAAAATCGCCAAAGGCAATGGCATAGGCATTCACCGCGATGTCGGGCATATCCTCGGCAATCAGCACCGGGTAACCCATCAGACGGGCCGGTTCACCCGCCGCAAGCCCGTCAGACCACAGGAACCGGCCGTCCGCATCCTTCATCTTGCGCACCGCGCCCGCCGTCTTCGAATTCATCACGAAGGTTGCATTGGCGCGGTAAGAAGCATCCAGCGCATAGACCAGATCCACCACGGCATCCGCCGGATTGGTGCCCGCGAAATCGCCTGCCACGCCCGTGGCGATGTAGCCAAGATCACCCCAGGCCCAGGTCGCTTCGGCCACCTTGTCATGGGTCAGGAACCCGCGCGGCTTGTCGATACCATCCCCAGAAACAAAGGCCGCAGCTTCCGCCCGGGAAAACTTGTCGGCAATCCGGCCCGCCAGCCATCCTTCGATGTCAAAGGCAGAGTCGTCCAGCAGGCGTTGGCTGGCCTTCGGCATGGCCGAAAGCTCGTGCAGCGGGATCGAAATGCGCTCGATCGCCGGAGTGGCGCTTTCCGTGATCACCCCGGTTTCCGTGGCCCAACCCGAACCCACATCGGAATGGTCGATCAGCACGTCAAAGCTGGTTGCCTCGACCTGAACCACATTGGCAATCGCGCGGATCGAAGACGTCGACTTCAGGCTCGACCGGATCATCTCGGCGGTTTGTGGATCAACCAGATAGCCGCCTTCCGCAGCTACGGCCGTGTTCAGGGCCTTGCCCTCCAGCACAAGGCCACGCAGGCCATCGTCATCGCCGCGGCGCAGATAGGCATCAAACGCCTTCTGATGCGGCACTTCCATCTCGGCAGTCACCGACAGGGCCGGGCGGCCATAGGTCATCGTCTTCTGGTTCAACATGGTCAGTCGCTCTTCCTGATGTTGCAGCGCGCTCTTCACTTCACCCTGAAAGCTTTTGAATTCTTTCAGAAACCCGGAGATCGAAGCTTTCAGCTCCTGCTCCGGCATCTGGGCCGAAGGCAAAGCCCCTCCGGCCCGTGACATCGTCTCGGTCATTGTCACTCCTGATGTTCGCCAAGGACCGCTGCGTTACCGCTCGGCCAGTTGCAGGCGGGCGTCTTCGAACAGACCCGCCAGTTCACGCCAGATCGCGTCGTCGGATTTCGCCGCCACCCGCGCCTCCCGCAGCATCGGGAAAGTCACCAGCGACACTTCCCAAAGCTCCAGTTC
>JALQTL010000447.1 GCA_023260935.1 Paracoccaceae bacterium | reverse complement strand
ATTGCTTGCGGATGACTAGTCCGCCACCTGTGCCTGTCCCTACGATCACACCAAAAACGGAGTTGGCGTCTTTACCGGCAGCATCGCTGGCTTCAGAAAGCGCGAAACAGTCAGCATCATTCGCCACTCGCACTGGTCGCTGCAGTAACTTTTCTAAGTCGTGTTGCAATGGCTGTCCGTTGAGACAGGTGGAGTTAGCGTTTCTCATCAGGCCTGTAACAGGTGATGGAGCGCCTGGCGTGCCAATGCCAATGGCAAGGTGTTTGTCGTCAGTGAGTTGGTCGATCAGTGATCGAATTTGCTGCAAAGTTTTTGAATAGTCACCTTGCGGTGTGTCGACGCGATGGCGCTGTCGTGGCCGGCAAGGTGCGCGAGTCGGCGGACAAGAACTTTGGCTTCAACGCTCAGACCGAAGAATATGGCGACATGTTCAAGTTCGGCGTGATCGACCCGGCCAAGGTGACCCGTACGGCGCTGGAAGATGCGGCCTCGGTCGCGTCGCTTCTGATCACCACCGAAGCGATGATCGCCGACAAGCCGGCCGACAAGGCCCCGGCTGCCGGCGGCATGGGTGGCATGGGCGGCATGGACGGCATGATGTAATCATGCCTGCCTAGCGCAGTCATCGGTTTCCGTTCGGAAATCAGGGGCGGTCCTTCGGGGCCGCCCTTTTTCGCATGCGGCATTTCGTTTGCGGCGGGCGCCTGAACGCGCCATCTTGCGCCAGCGGGGGCCGGTTGCCCCTGATGCCGCCATCACGCAGGAAAAGACCCCCGTGCCCAGAGTGTTGATGATTGTTCCCGCCCCGGTAAATCGCCTGGCAGACGGGCGGGTGCGGTTGGATGTGAAGTTTGTCGAAGGCATGCGCCTTCATGGCCGGCTTTGGCGGGGCAGCCTTGTCGTCGTGCTGTGGGATCATGGGCAGGACATTCCCTTCGGTGCGGAATATGCGCCCCGGGAGCTTGGGTTCGAGACGGTGATCCTGCCCCCCGGCGCCCCGCTGGATGAAGCTGTGTTGCGCGGGGTTGATGGCATTGCCGCCTCGGCCGACATGGCGGAAACGCTGGATCTTACGGCGGGGGACGGGCCGCCCGTCGTCTATTCCATCGAATACACGCTGGGCACCCGTTTGAAGATCGTGGCGCTGGACCGGTCACTGGGGCCTTTGCGCAAGCTGTGGTCGATGGCGTGGAACCTGCGGATGGAAAGGCGGCGGCGCCGGGCTTTCCGACGGGCGGCGGGGGTGCAGGCCAACGGCTACCCGGCCTTCGATGCCTATCGCCGGCTGAACCCCGCCACGCTGTTGTATCTGGATGGACGCATGCGCCGCGAGATGATGGCAACGCCGGAAGAAATGGCGGCGCGGGCGGCCCGTCTGGCGAGCGGAAGGCCCTTGCGCATAGCCCATTCCGGCCGGCTGGAGCCGATGAAGGGCGCAATGGACCTGATCCCCATCGCCCGTGTGCTGCGTGAAAGGGGCTTGACCTTCACGCTGGATATCTTCGGGGCGGGCAGTCTGGTGGACGCCATCACAGCTTCGCTTCCCGAATTCGACGGGGCGGTGCGGTTGCATGCGCCGGTGGATTTCGAAACCGTGCTGGTGCCGTGGATGCGGGCCAATGCCGACCTGTTTCTAAGCTGTCATCGCCAGTCTGACCCGTCATGCACCTATCTGGAAACCATGGGCTGCGGGGTGCCGGTCATTGGCTATGACAATGCCATGTGGCAGCGCATGCAGGCGGAAAGCGGGTCGGGCTGGGTCGTGCCCATGGGGCGCGTGCCCGCGATGGCCGCACAGATCGCGCAGCTTGATAGCGGACGCGACGCCGTAGCCGCCCATGCCGCAGCGGCGCTGAGATTTGCACAAGCGCATGATTTTGAAACAGAGTTCGAACTGCGGATGTCCCATCAGGCAGGCTGCCTTTTTCCTGCGCCGGGGGCTTGTCAAGGGGTTCCGGGGCAGCGCGCGCTCCCCTGAAATTCCGTTAACCGCTTCTGACTACCCCTGACCTTCGCAAGGGCCGGTGTGCGGCCCTTTTGACCGATCTGGCCAAACGAGGGTTTTTCAAGATGAACAAGGCGATTACCGACGGGCTGGTGCTGATGCCGCCGCCTTTTGCCAGCGGGTTGAACCTGTGGTCCAGTCAGGACGGACGGCCGGGAAATGCCAGCTATGAGGGCCAGCCGAATGCAGCATTCGTTCCGGCGGATGCGGATTTCGGCGGCGCGCTGGAATTGCAGAAGACCCAGACCGTGCAAAAGCTGCGCAGCTTTCAGCAGATTCCGATGCAGCCGGGGCTTTACCTTCAGGTGACGGTGCGGGTGAAGTGCATCTCTGGCGCTTTCCCGTCGGTGCGGATTGCCGGCTGGGCCGGACGGACCGATGGCAGCAATGTGCCCGGCGTCGTGCAGACCGGCCCCGCCACGGCGCTGACCGAATATGGCAGCGTGGTCACGCTGCGCGCCATCATCGGTGCCGGCCAGCGGGGCGGTGTGACGATGGCATGGGGCACCAGTGCCGTCTATGGCCATATCGGGCTGGACCTGACAGGGCCGAACGGCGGTGTGGTTCGCATTGACGATATCGAGATCGAGGATGTCACCGGCATCTATCTGCGCGACATCTTCGATGCGGTCGATGTGCGTGATTTCGGTGCTGCCGGGGATGGGATAACGGATGATACGGCTGCCTTCGATGCCGCGGATGCGGCCGCGGCCGGGCGCACCATTACCGTGCCGGCCGGCACCTACCGCATTGCCGGAAACCTTACCATTGAAAATCCGATCCGGTTTCAGGGCACGATCGTCCAGCCCGACAACGTGCGCCTTGCCCTGACGCGGAACTATGATCTTGACAGCTATACCAGCGCCTTCGGGAACGAGCTTCTGGGCTTTCGCAAGGCATTGCAGGCCCTGTTCTATTTCACCGATCATGTGGCGCTGGATCTTTCCGACCGGCGTGTCGATCTGGTCGAGCCGCTGGATGTTGCGGCGATTTCCGGGCTGACAACCTTTGCGCAGCGGCGGTTTCTGACCAACGGGCAGTTGAATGCCGTGCCGGGCCCGGCGTGGGATACCACCGTGGTCACGGCGGTTGGCACCTATAGCCCGTCAAATCCCAATACCCTGACAGGGGTGGCGAATGTTTCGTCCATCCCCGTCGGTTCCCGGGTCAGTGGCACCGGCGTGGGGCGCGAGGTCTATGTGCGTGACCGCAACATCGGTGCGGGTAGCCTGACACTGAGCCAGCCCCTGTGGGGTGGGGCAGGCACCCGGACCTTTACCTTCGAACGCTACAAGTATCTGCTGGATTTCTCGGGCTTCGAGGATTTGAGCCGGTTCGAGCTGGACCGGCTTGATCTTCAGTGCAACGGCATTTGCAGCGGCATCATGCTGCCCCGGATCGGCCTGACATTGCGGGTGGGCGATTGCGTGTTCAACCGCCCCAAGGACCGCGGGATCAGTTCCATCGGGTCTGGCTGTCAGGGGCTGATCGTGGATAGCTGCCAGTTCTGGTCCAATGAACAACCCATGCTGGCGCAGGACCGCACGACCATTGCGCTGAACGTCAATGCCAATGACG
>JALQTL010000454.1 GCA_023260935.1 Paracoccaceae bacterium | reverse complement strand
AAAGTGGCTGGCCACGGTGCCGTCGGCGCCAATCACGACGATATGGTTGTTTTCCTGCATCGTCAGCGCAATCTCACCGGCGGCGGTGATGTCGATGAATTCAGGCTCCGGATCTTCGGGGGCAATGTCGGCCAGACCGGTCACATCGATTACCTGCTTTGCCGCGCAATCGGGCAGGCCGTCCTTCAGCGCGACCTTGACCACAAACCCCGCCGGGGCCTGCGGGATGGCACCATCATTCACGTCTTCGTCGCGTTCATTTTCCACCGCCACGGCAACGAACGACCCATCCGGCGCCTTGGCCACCGAATCCGGCTGCCCACCCAGATCGCATTCCGCCACGACCGAGCGGGTTGCCATATCCACCGTCACCAGCTTGCCTGACGGGTTGGTATAGCTTTCCGAGGTATTCACCCCCACCACGATCTTGTCACCGGCGAAATGCGCCGTTGTCGGCTCTCCGCCCATGGCGATGGTGCCAAGCGCTTTGGGCGCCCGCGGATCGGTGATGTCGACAAGCCCCACCACGCCCAGCGGGCTGTCGGTATAGACCAGCGTCATCCCGTCATCCGAAGCCGAGATGATTTCGGCGCTGCTTTCGCGGGCCGTATCTTCGCCCTCCGCCATGTTCTGCGGTGTGGCAAAGGTGGCGATGCGGTTGAAGACCATTTCGGCCTGCACGGGCAGGGCCGTGCCAAGCGCAAGGGCGGAGGTCAGGCAGACGTGGCGAAGGATCATGGGGCCATTCCTGTTGCGGGTTCAAATCGCCGCAGGAATGGCCCGAACAAATGTCATGCGGATAACAGCCGCATGACGTTTCTGTTAACCCACGATGTTGAACCCCGGCCCATAGGGATAGCCGGTTATGTTCGTATTGCCGTCTTCAGTAATGACCAGAATGTCATGCTCGCGGTAACCACCTGCACCCGGCTGGCCATCGGCGATCGTGAGCATCGGTTCCATCGAGATCACCATGCCGGGTTCCAGCACCGTGTCTATGTCTTCGCGCAGTTCCAGCCCCGCCTCGCGGCCATAGTAATGCGACAGCACGCCGAAGGAATGGCCATAGCCGAAGGTGCGGTATTGCAGCATGTCACGCTCGGCGAAGAATTCGTTGATCTTCTGCGTGACTTCGGAACAGCTTGCCCCCGGCTTCAACAGGCTGATCCCGTATTCATGGGCGGCCACGTTCGCTTCCCAGACCTTCAGGCTGGCCGGATCGCATTCGCCCACGAAAAGCGTGCGTTCCAGCGCGGTGTAATAACCCGAGATCATGGGAAAACAGTTCAGCGAGAGGATATCGCCGCGCTTCAGCTTGCGGTTGGTCACCGGGTTGTGTGCGCCATCTGTGTTCAGCCCCGATTGGAACCAGACCCATGTGTCACGGTATTCGGCATCAGGGAAACGCCGCGCAATCTCGCGCTCCATCGCGTCGCGCCCGGCGATGGAAACCTCCAGCTCGGTCGCACCTTCCCTGATCGCGTCGCGGATGGCATAGCCCCCCACATCGGCCACATTGGCCCCATGGGTGATCATCACGATCTCGGCCGGGGATTTGCGCATCCGCTGTTCCATGGTCGCGGCCGAGATGTCTACGCCCCGTTTCGGTTGCAGGAAGCTGTTCAGCTTTTCGGCGCGCTCCATCGTCAGATGATCCGCCTCGCAGCCGATCACCTTGCCCGTGCCCGTGACCGATGCCACCGCGCGCCAGTAATTGTCGCGCTTCCAGTCGGTATAGGTGATGTTGTCGGAAATGCTGCGCCGCCACGGCTGGCCCGCATCGATGCCCGCGCTGATGGTGACACAATCGGCATGCGTCACGACGCAGGCATAGGGCCGCCCGAACGAGCAATACAGAAAGCCCGAATAATAGGCCACATTGTGCATCGAGGTCAGCACTACGGCATCAAGTCCGTGCATTTCCATGATATCGCGCAGGCCGGCGATGCGCTGGTGGTATTCCTCATCGGCAAAGGGCAGCGCGTCTTTGCGGCCACCGTTGTGATAGCGATACATTTCAGGACGGATAAGTGTCATATGTCAGACCCCTTCATACAGGGTCACGCCAACGGACCCCGGAAGGTCCCGGCGTACAGGACGGATGCGGACTGATCCGCAAGCCCCGGGGTATGCCCCCTGCGGCGACGCCATCGCCACGGCTCGGGCCAGACCATGCCCTTGCGCGCAGATTCTGGCAAGGGGGCAAAAGGGGAGGGCAGTTTGGCCTTAGCCCATCATCGCCCGGATGGCCCCGGCCACGGCTTCGCCCAGCCGATGATGCGCATCCGGGTCGTAATGGATGCCATCCTGCGCGCTGACGGAAATCACGCGGCCCGCATCCAGAAAGCCGATGCCGCGGGCGTCTGCAAAGGCGCGGTAAAGCGGTGGTAATTCCCGGCTGCGCGCGGCGGCACCGTAGAATTCGCCCGCAATGGGGCCCACCTCTTCTACCGGCGGCGGGCAGATCAGCAGCACCTTGAAGCCACCATGGCGCTGCTGCATGTCCAGCGACAGCGCCAGATCGACCAGCCCCGCCACACCCGCCAGCACCGTTTCGGCCGGGGCCGCAAAACGCGCCTTCACATCATTGGTGCCCAGCATGATCGTCAGCACATCCAGCGGCCCATGGCTTTGCAGCGCAATCTTCAGCCCGGCCCGGCCGTTCATGTGATCGCCCATCACCGGGTCGTCAAAGGCAGCGGTGCGGCCGGGCAAGCCTTCCTCGGCCAGTTCCCAGCCCGCACCAAGCGCGCGCCAGCAGACCTGCGGCCAGCGAATATCGGCCCCGAAACGGCGGTATTCGCCCCTTACCCTGATCGGCGGCGTGCCATGCGTGTTGCTGTCGCCAAAGGTCATCAGAAAGGGCATGTCCACCTCGTGCCGCCGCCAGTCGCCTGAAACCTCAGGCTAGCCGCGGGGCAAGGTGCGGTAAATCCCCCTCCCCCCTTGGCCTTTCCGCTTGCCGGGCGCATATAAGGGCAAACCATCAGCCTGAGAGGGATCAGATGTTCGGTCTGAACGACGCTGCCGCCACACCGAAGGGTGACTTGATCAAGGACAGTTCCGAAGCCACCTTCATGCAGGACGTGATCGAGGCCAGCCGCGAGGTGCCCGTGATCGTCGATTTCTGGGCACCCTGGTGTGGCCCCTGCAAGACGCTTGGCCCCGCGCTGGAAGCCGCCGTGATCGAAGCCCGCGGCAAGGTGCGCATGGTCAAGGTGAATGTCGACGAAAACCAGATGATCGCCGGGCAATTGCGCATCCAGTCCATCCCCACGGTCTATGCCTTCTGGCAGGGCCAGCCGGTCGATGGCTTTCAGGGGGCGGTTCCGGGGTCCGAGATCAAGAAATTCATCGACCGTATCTCGGCCCTTGCCGGTGATGGCGGGCTGGCCGAGGCGATCGAGGCCGCCGAAGCCATGCTGACCGAAGGCGCCGCTGTCGATGCGGCCGAAACCTTTGCCGCCATCCTGGGCGAGGAGCCGGAAAACGCGGCCGCCTATGGTGGGCTGATCCGCGCGCATCTGGCGCTGGGAAATCTGGATCAGGCCGAAGCTTTTGCCGCCAACGCCCCTGCCGCCATTGCCCGTGCCAAAGAGGTCGAGGCCGCGCGCGCCCAGATCGAGCTGGCGAAGCAGGCCGCGAATGCCGGCCCTGTCGCCGATCTGGAAGCCGCCGTTGCCGCCGATCCTGACAACCATCAGGCCCGTTTCGATCTGGCCGCAGCACTGCTTGCCGCGAACCAGACCGAAGCGGCGGTCGATCAGCTTCTGGAACTTTTCCGCCGTGACCGGGAATGGAACGACGGCGCGGCCAAGACCCAGCTTTTCACCATCTTCGACGCGCTCACGCCGAAAGACCCCATCGTTCTGAAAGGGCGGCGCAAACTCTCGTCGATGATATTTGCCTGAAGGTCGCATCGGCCTAGGTGACAGGACATGATCAGTTCATCGGACCTGCCAGATACCATTCCCGTCTTTCCGCTGCCCGGCGCGCTGATGTTGCCCCGGGCGCGGTTGCCGCTGCACATCTTCGAACCACGCTATCTGGCAATGATCGAGGATTGCATGAAAACCAAGACGCGGCTGATCGGCATGATCCAGCCGCGTGAAACGCCGGGCGGTGAAAAAAGGCTGCACGCCATCGGCTGCGCCGGCAGGCTGACCGGGTTTTCGGAAACCGAAGACGGGCGCTATATGATCACCCTTTCGGGCATCAGCCGGTTCCGTGTGCGCGAAGAGGTGCAGGGCTTTGCCCCCTATCGCCGCTGTCTCGTGGATTGGGCCGGGTTCGCGCGCGATCTGTCGCGTGAGGATGAAACCGACCCCTACTTTGACCGCGCCGCCTTTCTGGATCTTCTGGGCCGCTATCTGGCCGCGATGAACCTGTCGACCGACTGGGACAGCCTGAAAGACGCCGATTGCGAACTGCTGATCAATTCGCTGTCGATGCTGTGCCCCTTCTCTCCCGAAGACAAGCAGGCCCTGCTGGAAGCGCCCTCGCTCACCACGCGGCGCGAAACGCTTGTCACACTGATCGAATTTGCCCTGCGCGGCGGCGCCGGCGAAGAGGTGATGCAATGACGCCCCTGCCCCAATCTTCTCAGCCCGGCGTGACCTTCGACCCGCGCATGCTGGAAAGCCTTGTCTGCCCGGTCACCCGTGCGGTCCTGACCTATGACGCCGCCCGGCAGGAACTGGTGTCAAAGGCGGCGCATCTTGCCTTTCCCATCCGCGATGGCATTCCGGTGATGCTGGTTTCCGAAGCGCGGCAGCTGGATTAAGCCACCGCGCCCGCCCCCGGCTGACGGGCCGCGTCCATCCGGCGGCGCATCTCCTCGATGGCAGAGCCAAGGCCCATGAACACGGCCTCGCCAATCAGGAAATGGCCAATGTTCAGCTCCACCACCTCGGGCATGGCGGCCACCGGGGCCACGTTGGCAAAGGTCAGGCCATGGCCTGCATGAACCTCCAGCCCCAGCCCGCTGGCAAGTGCGGCCCCCTTGCGCAGCGCCTCCAGCTCCGCCTCGGCCTCATCCGTGCGGCCTTCGGCATGCAGGTCGCTGTAATGCCCGGTATGCAATTCCACCACCGCCGCCCCGATCCGGGCCGAGGCTTCGATCTGGCGCGGATCATGGCCGATGAACATGCTGACCCGGCAGCCCGCATCGCGCAGAGGGGCAATAAAGCCTGCCAGACGGTTCTGGTCGCCCGCCACATCCAGCCCGCCTTCGGTCGTGCGCTCTTCGCGCCGTTCGGGTACAAGGCAGATGGCATGCGGGCGAACCCGCAGCGCGATGGCTTGCATTTCATCTGTGGCCGCACATTCGAAATTCAGCGGCACACGGATGCCGGCCATCAACGCGTCAATGTCTTCGTCGCGGATATGGCGGCGGTCTTCGCGCAGATGGGCGGTGATGCCGTCAGCCCCCGCCGCCTCGGCCAGAAGGGCCGCGCGCAAGGGATCGGGCCAGGCGCTGCCGCGTGCATTGCGCAGCGTGGCCACATGGTCGATGTTGACACCCAACCGAAGCTTGCCCCTGACGGCCATGAGATCCCCCTGACTTCTGGTCTTATGCAATCTAGGCCGTCGGGGGGGTGCCGTCATCCCCCTGTTTTGTATCGGATACAGTCTCGGCCTTGGTGCGCAGCGCATCCAGTTTCGTCCGCAGATTCTGGCGCTTTTCCCGGCGTTCATCCACCTTGGCGGCCTGCTTTTTCTGATAGGCCTGCACCAGCGGGATGGTGAGGTAGTAAAAAGCCGCGCTCAGCACCAGCCCCGGCAGCAGCGCGCCGATGAAATAGGGCACATAGACCGTGTTCCAGAACTGTTGCAGGCCTTCCCAGTGCATCTTTTCGGGGCCAAACAGGGCGATCACATTGTGCCAAAGGTCACGCCCGGCATCTGCGAATGACTCCCCGATCGCCTCGGCCGAAAGGGGCGTGTTGATGCCCAGCATCCAGTGACCCAGCGATATCGCCCCCACCGCAAAGAACGGCGTGGTGACAGGGTTTGAGTTGAAGGTGCCCAGAAGCGCCGCAAGGATATTGCCGCGCATGATCCATGCCAACAGCACCGCCCCAAGAAACTGCATTCCCGGCAGGGGCAGAAACCCGATCAGGCAGCCGGCGAAGACCCCCCGCGCAATGCGGTGCGGACGATCCGGCAGGCGGCGCATCCTGTGGATGACATATTGCGTTGCCCGTCGGAAACCGCCGGTCGGATAGACCATCTCGCGCAGCCACGCGATCCAGCCAAGTCTTTCTCGGCGCTTGAAAACCACTCTCTTCCCCGATCAGTTCCAACAACAACAACCGGCACGGCACCCGGGGCCGGCCCTGAACCTTTTCACCCCCCCCCCCAAACCCATGCCGCGAATCGTCGCGGCATCAGGCAATCCGGGGGTCATGCCACGTCGCACAAGGCCGGGGCCCGGCAGATGGCGGAATGTCTTAAGACGAATTCCCCTTGTCTTCCTGTGGCGTGCGGCCGAACCGCGCTCCTCTTGCCCGTGCCGCCGCCCGTTCGCGCAGCTTTTCAGCCCGGTCGCGCCGGCGTTTCTGCCGCAGCTTCTGATAAGCCGCAATCATCGGCAGGCTGACATAGTAACATGTCGTCGCCGCGACAATGCCGGGAAGAATGCCACCCACCAGATAGGGTTTGAACAGCCCATAATAAAAATGGCTCAGATGAGACCATTTCACAGGTTCATCCAGAAAGAAGGCCCGCACGTTGCCCCAGACCTCGCCCCCCGCATAGGCAAAGGCCGAAAGGATCTGCGAAGCGGGCACACCATCCACCCCCGTCCCCAGAAGCCAGTGGCCCAGCTGCACAGACCCGACGGCAATCAGCGGAAAAGTCACCGGGTTACCAAAGAACGTGCCCAGAATGGCGGCAATGATGTTGCCCCGCATCAGAAAGGCGATCAGCGCAGCGCCAAAGAAATGCAGTCCGAAGAGCGGGGTGAAGGAAATGAACACTCCCGCCCAGACACCCCGGGCGATCCGGTGGGGCGGATCGGGCAGGCGGGTCAGGCGATGCCAGACGTAATGGGCCGCCCGCAACCAGCCCCCCTTCGGATAGACCGAAGCCTGCAACCATTCCATGAACGTGCGCTTGTTGCGCCGCCTGAAAACCACCCTTGCAGCCCCTCCTTCATCCATCCCGCCTGTCACAGCCGTGGCCGTGTCAGGGTTTGCGTGTCAGATCACGGTGCCGGGATACCTGCGCCACGTCCGTCTCGGCCTCAAGGGCCGTCATGACCATGTGAAGATGTTCGACATCGCGCAAGTCCACATCGATCAGCAGTCGATAAAAATCGGGCTTCCGGTCGGTAAAGGTCAGATCAGAGATATTGGCCTTCTGTTCGCCGATCAGGGTGCAGATACGCCCCAGAACCCCGGCGTCATTGGCGATGGTCACATCGAACGTCACCGTATGCACCGCCGCATGCCGTCCGGCATGCCACGACAGATCGACCCAGCGGTCGGTCTGTTCCTCGAACTCGGCAAGCGCCGGGCAATCGATGGCATGGGCCACGATCCCCCGGCCGCGATAGGTGATGCCCACGATCCGTTCCCCCGGCAAGGGCTGGCAGCAGGGGGCCCGGCGAAAGGCCTGATCATCGGCCAGCCCGATCACCGGGCGGGCGGCATCCACCTCTGGCAGTTCGGCACGGGCCAGCTCGGGATACAGTGTTTCCACTACCCGGCGCGCGGTCAGTTCCGCCGACCCAAGCCGCGCCAGCAGGTCTTCGGCATCGTTCAGGCCCAGCATCTTGGCCGCGGTGCGCAGGGCCTTTTCGGTCGATTTCTTGCCGACATGTTCAAACGCCGCCCGCGCCAGTTCCTGCCCCAGCTTGATGAACCTGCCCCGGTCCTCGTCACGCAGGCTTTTGCGGATCGCGGCCTTCGCCCGGCCGGTCGTCACGATGTCGATCCAGCTCGATTGCGGGCGCTGCCCTTCGGCGGTGATGATCTCGATCGACTGGCCGTTCTTCAGCCGCGTCCACAAGGGCACGCGAATGCCATCAACCTTGGCCGATACCGTGCCATTGCCGATGCGCGTGTGGATGGCATAGGCAAAATCAAGCGGCGTCGCCCCCCGCGGCAACTGGATCACATCCCCCTTGGGCGTGAAGCAGAAGACCTGATCGGAATACATCTCAAGCTTCACATGCTCAAGAAACTCGTCATGGTCGCCTTCGTCGAACCGTTCGGTCAGCGATGCGATCCACTTGCCCGGATCAACGGCAAAGGGGTTCTTCGTGCGAACCCCTTCGCGATAGGCCCAATGCGCCGCCACCCCGGCTTCCGCCACCTCATGCATCTCGCGCGTGCGGATCTGCACTTCCACCCGCTTGCCATCGCGCCCCGACACGGTGGTATGGATCGACCGGTAGCCGTTGTTCTTGGGCTGGCTGATGTAATCCTTGAACCGCCCCGGCACCGCCCGCCAACGCTGGTGGATGACACCCAGGATCCGGTAGCAATCAGCGACCGACCCGCAGATGACCCGGAACCCGTAGATGTCGGAAAGGCGGGAAAAGGCCAGATCCTTTTCCTGCATCTTGCGCCAGATCGAATAGGGCTTCTTGGCCCGGCCATAGACCGTGGCGTCAATTTCCACCTTGTCCAGTTCGGTGCGGATATCGGCGGTGATCTTGTGAACCACATCGCCGGATTCGCGTTGCAGCGTCAGGAACCGGCGGATGATGGAATTGCGCGCCTCGGGGTTCAGAACCTTGAAGGCAAGGTCTTCAAGTTCCTCGCGCATCCACTGCATGCCCATGCGCCCGGCCAGCGGGGCATAGATCTCCATCGTCTCGCGCGCTTTCTGGGCCTGCTTTTCCTGCTTCATGCTTTTGATGGTGCGCATGTTGTGCAGACGGTCGGCCAGCTTGACCAGAATGACCCGCAGATCCTTGGACATCGCCATGAACAGCTTGCGGAAGTTTTCCGCCTGCTGGCTTTCGGTGCTGGAAAGCTGAAGGTTGGTCAGCTTTGTCACGCCATCGACAAGCTCTGCCACCTCATCGCCGAAGATGCCGACGATATCGGTATAGGTGGACCGGGTATCTTCGATCGTGTCGTGCAACAGCGCCGTGATGATCGTCGCATCATCCAGACGCTGTTCGGTCAGGATCGCTGCCACGGCAACAGGATGTGTGAAATAGGGTTCGCCCGATTTGCGGAACTGGCCTTCGTGCATGGCCATGCCATAGGCATAGGCTTTGCGGATCAGATCGGCATTCGTGCGCGGATTGTAATTGCGGACAAGGGCGACCAGGTCTTCGACGTCGATCATGATCGCCCTTGCGGGGTCGCCCCCCTCAGATTTCGCCCTGCGCTTCCATCAGCGCGCGAAGCAGCTTTTCTTCCGACATGTCGTCCTGCATTGGGCGGTCAATCTCGCCCGACATCAGCAGCGCCATCTGATCTTCTTCCGGCTCATCAACCTCGATCTGGGTCTGATGGCTTTCGATCATGCGTTCACGCAGAACCTCGGCCGATTGGGTTTCCTCGGCGATCTCGCGCAAGGCGCAGACCGGGTTCTTGTCATTGTCCCGGTCAATCGTCAGCGGGGAACCCGCCGCAATCTCACGGGCACGGTGCGCCGCGAGCAGAACCAGCTCGAAACGGTTCGGAACCTTGTCAACGCAATCTTCAACCGTCACGCGGGCCATGTGCGACTCC
This sequence comes from Paracoccaceae bacterium, assembly GCA_023260935.1. Taxonomy (GTDB): domain Bacteria; phylum Pseudomonadota; class Alphaproteobacteria; order Rhodobacterales; family Rhodobacteraceae; genus Pseudotabrizicola. Next base: position 1,898 of record JALQTL010000454.1, on the reverse strand, counting down.
AGTACGTCTTGGGGGCATGGGAAGCGCCTAGATACGCGCGATGAAGGGCCTTGACAACCCCGCATTCACGCAATTGCGCGCACCCCATCCCGATCCGTGCCCGAAAGGCGCGAAAGCATCTGCCGAACGGTCAGCCCCAGCACCGGATGCTGCCAGTCGGGCGCCACATCCGCAAGGGGAACCAGAACGAAGGCCCGATCCTGCAAACGCGGGTGCGGCAGGATCAGCCGGTCGGGCGTTTCCCGCATCTGACGGTCAGGCGCGAGATCGCGCCAGAAGGTCTGCGTGGCAACATCGGGCAGAACCACGTCATCCACCGCCAACAGGTCTGCATCCAGCGTGCGCCCGGCCCATCGCGCCGTACGCTTGCGGCCCAGCCCGTTTTCGGCATCGTGCAGAACGGCCAGCACTTCTGACGGTGTCATCCCCGACGGCAAGGTGAACCGCGCCGCAGCATTCACATAATCAGGGCCGGCACCGGCGGGAAAGCAGGGGGTGGCATAAAGACGGCTCATCCCGGCCAAAATCAGCCCGGCACGGGCAATTGACTCAACAGCAGACTGGATCAGTTGTGCGGTGCTTTGCCCATCCCATGGCAGATTCCCGCCAAATGCAACCAGAGCGTGCTTTGCCTTTATCACCATGAATGATACTCTTCAGTATAGATGTGCTTGCGGCTTAAGAATTGCGGCTGATATCTGAGATGAGCCATTTGCCAGTCCTGTCATTGTATCAACCACAAAATCAATCGGGCATGCATTTGGAAGACTTTTTTGAGGGGACCCGGAAATGTTTTACAAGGACGAACGTCTCGCCCTTTTCATAGACGGATCGAACCTTTACGCCGCCGCCAAGGCGCTGGGTTTCGATATCGACTACAAGCTTCTGCGGCAAGAATTCATGCGCCGGGGTAAACTTCTGCGCGCCTTCTACTACACCGCATTGCTGGAAAATGACGAATATTCGCCAATCCGCCCGCTGGTGGACTGGCTGCACTACAACGGCTTCACGATGGTGACGAAGCCCGCCAAGGAATACACCGACAGTCAGGGCCGCCGTAAGGTCAAGGGCAACATGGATATCGAACTGACGGTCGATGCCATGGAACTGGCGCCCCGCGTGGATCACATCGTGCTGTTCTCGGGCGATGGCGATTTCCGGCCTCTGGTCGAAAGCCTGCAACGTCAGGGCGTCCGCGTCTCGGTCGTTTCGACGATTCGCAGCCAGCCGCCGATGATTGCCGATGAACTGCGCCGGCAGGCCGACAACTTCATCGAACTGGATGAACTGCGCGATGTGATCGGCCGCCCGCCGCGCGAACCGCGCGCCCTTGGCGAACGCGAAGACAGCACTGCCGCCGCGGCAAAGTGATCTGCGGGCCTTGGGCCTTGCAAGGGCGCCTTCGGGCGCCCTTTTGCATTTCCAGCGCTTGCACCTTTGCCGCAGCCCGCAAAATCGGTTACGTCAAGCTGACACGAACGGAGAAGCCCGATGCCCCCTGCCCCCCCGCTGGATCTTTATCTTGCCGCGCCGCGCGGCTTTTGCGCGGGGGTAGACAGGGCGATCAAGATCGTCGAACTGGCGATCGAGAAATGGGGCGCCCCGGTCTATGTGCGCCACGAAATCGTGCATAACCGCTATGTCGTCGACGGTCTGCGCGCCAAGGGCGCGATCTTTGTCGAGGAACTGGGCCCCGTGGCCGACCCGGACCGGGTGGGCGTGCGGGTCAAAAACATTGTCGAAGACAAGTCCCCTTTCAAAATGATGTACGACCCGAACCATCCCCTGGCCGACGAGAAGGGCTACATCAAGGTCCGCGACACCTGGCAGCACGAGACCTACGACAACATCTACGCGGCCGGCATCGCCGCCGCCGTGGACGTCCCCTGGCAGACCCC
>JALQTL010000383.1 GCA_023260935.1 Paracoccaceae bacterium | reverse complement strand
CCTCCCCCGTCACGTAGCGCATCCAGGCGGCGACGCCGATTGCGAGGCGGGTGACAGACTGTCCCGCCGCCAACCTGTCGCGGATGGTGCCAAGCAGGCGTTGCGGAAGCTTCTGGCTGCCGTCCATGGCGATCTGCCATGTCCGGTGACGGATCGCGGGGTTGGCATAGCGGGCGTGCAGGGCCTGCGCATAGGCCGTCAGGTTCACCCCCGGCGGCGGGGTCAGGGCGGGGATGATCTCTTGTTCCCAAAGCCTGTGCACGAAGCCCGCCAGCACCGGGTTGGCCATGCAATCGGCAATTGTCTCCTGCCCCGAAAGATAGCCAAGATAGGCCAGTGACGAATGGGTGCCGTTCAGCATCCGCAGTTTCATATGTTCAAAGGCGGTGACATCGGCCACCATCTGCACACCCACAGCCCCCAGATCGGGCCGGGCGCCGCCGACGAAATCATCCTCTACCACCCATTGCCGGAAAGGTTCGTGCATTACCGGCGCGGCATCCTGCCGGCCGGTCAGCGCGGCGACGCGGGCAATATCCTCGGGCTTGGTCGCTGGCACGATGCGGTCCACCATGGATGACGGAAACCGCCCCCTGTCCGCGATCCAATCGGCAAGGGCGGGGTCGATCCGGCGGGCAAGGTCCAGCACCACGCCGCGCACGACATGGCCGTTGGTCGGCAGGTTGTCGCAGGACAGGACGGTAAAGGGCGCCAGCCCCCGCTGCCGGCGCAGCGCAAGGGCGCCGACCAGAAACCCCGGCGCGCTGCGGGGCAGGGGCGCGGTCAGATCGTGGCGGATATCGGGGTGATCGGGGTTCAGCCGCCCGGTGCTGGGTTCGTGGCAATAGCCTTTTTCCGTCACCGTCAGCGTGACGATCTTCACCGCCGGGTCGGCCATGGCTTCCAGCACCGCGCCCGGGTCTTCGCGTGCCACCAGAACCCGGTCAATCACCTGCACCACCCGGCATCGTTCCCCTTCGGGTGCCAGTTCCACCGCCGTATAGGCCCCGCCCTGCGGCGCAAGCGCATCGCGCATGCCGGGCGATTGCAGCGATACGCCAATGATCCCCCAATCGCCGCCCGAGCGGTCAACCGCATCCTCCACATAGATCGCGCCATGGGCACGGAAGAATGCGCCAAGGCCAAGATGGACGATGCCCACCTTCGGCGCCGGGCGGGTGCGGGTCAGACGGTCACCTTGCAAGCCAGCCTCCATCAACAGCCAGAACCGTGCCATGCACATAAGCGGCGGCGGGCGAGGCCAGAAATACCGCCGCCTCGCCGATATCCTTCGCCTGACCCCAGCGTCCTGCGGGAATGCGCGACAGGATTTCGGCGCTGCGCACGGGGTCTGCGCGCAGGGCTTCGGTATTGTTCGTTTCGATATACCCCGGGGCGATGGCGTTCACGTTGATGCCCTTGGAAGCCCATTCATTTGCCAGAAGCTTGGTGACCCCCGCCACGCCATGCTTGGCCGCCGTGTAAGAAGGCACCCGGATGCCGCCCTGAAAGGACAGGAGCGAGGCGATGTTGACGATCTTTCCGCCCGAGGCCCGGTCCACGGCGGCCTTTGCAAAGGCCTGCGCGGTAAAGAAGACGGCCTTCAGGTTCACATCCATCACGGCGTCCCAGTCGCTTTCCGTGAAGTCCAGACTGTCGGCGCGGCGGATGATGCCGGCGTTGTTCACCAGAATGTCGATCCGGCGCGCGGCAAAGACATCGCGTGCGGCCATCGGATCAGCGAAATCGAGCAGCAGGAATTCGCCCCCCGTCAGCGCCACCGTTTCGGTGCAAGGGGAGCGACCCGCCGCAATCACCCGTGCGCCCGCCCGGGCCATGGCCAGGGCGATCGCCTGCCCGATGCCGGTATTTGCCCCCGTCACCAGCGCCGTCTGCCCCGTCAGGGAAAAGGGGTCGCTCACCGCAAATCCTCCATCGCCACCATGTCGACGTCCTTGTAATCGACGTTGTCGCCCGCCATGGCCCAGATGAAGGTGTAAGACCCGGTGCCCGCCCCGCAGTGGATGGACCAGGGCGGCGAAATCGCGGCCTCTTCATTGGCGATCACCAGATGGCGGGTTTCAGACGGTTCGCCCATCATGTGAAAGACCCGCTGCCCTTTGGCCAGATCGAAGTAGAGATAGGCCTCCATCCGGCGGTCATGCAGATGGGCTGGCATGGTGTTCCAGACCGATCCGCCATGAAACCGGGTATAGCCCAGAACCAGTTGGCAGCTTTCCATCACCTCGGGGTGGATGAACTGGTTGATGGTTCGGTGATTGGCGGTTTCCGCTGCCCCCAGCGTCAGCTTCTTGGCCTCGTCCAGCCGCACCAGACGTGCAGGAAGCGCCCGATGCGCGGGGCAAGAGGTGATGTAGAACCGCCCCGCCCCGGAAAAGGTGACAGGCCCGGACCCCATCGGCAGATAAAGCACATCGCCCTTGGAAAGGGCATGGCTGGCGCCACCCGCCGAAACGCTGCCGTCCCCGCCGATGTTGACAATGCCCATCTCGCGCCGGTCAAGGATGCTGGCAGTGCCACATTCGCGCACATGATCCAGCACCAGCGTGCCGCCTGCGGGAACCGCGCCGCCCACGATCATCCGGTCGTAATGGGTATAGATCAGCCGGATCTGGCCGTCCTGAAACAGCCCTTCGCCATGAAAATTGGCACGCAACGCGGCGGTATCCATGCCCTTGGCTTCGCGCGGGGAAACGGCGGGGCGGGTTTCAACGTGCAGCATCGGCTGGTCCTTTCAAAGAAAATCGTCGCGGCGCGGGGTGAAGCCGTCGATCAGATCGCCCGGTTCAAGGCACAGGCAGCCATGCGTGACGCCTGAGGGGATGACAAAGGCATCGCCGGGCCCGACCTCAAAGCTTTCCCCGCCCACCTGAAACCGGAACCTCCCCGAAGCGACGAAGGTTGATTGCACATGCGGGTGCTGATGCAGCGCGCCTTCCGCCCCCGCCCGGGCAAAGTGAAAGCGCACGGTCATCAACGCCGGGCTGTCGGCCAGCACCTGTCGCGTGACGTCGGGGCCAGTGGAAACGACTGGATACATTCTCGGACCTCAGTGGAACAGCGCCGGCAACCACAGGGAAAGCGCCGGGATATAGGTGACCAGCATCAGCGTGGCAAAGGCCGCCCCGTAGAAGGGCCAGATCGTGCGCACCGCCTGCCAGACGGAAATCCGCCCCACGGCACAGCCCACGAACAGGACCGATCCCACCGGCGGCGTGCAAAGCCCGATGCCAAGGTTCAGGATCAGGATCACCCCGAAATGCACCGGATCGATCCCGAACGCCGAGGCGACGGGCAGGAAGATTGGCGTGGTGATCACGATCAGCGGCGACATGTCCATGAAGGTGCCAAGGATCAGGAGGATCACGTTGATCAGCAGCAGGATGACGATCGGATTGTCGCTGACGCTTTGCATCAGCGCGATCATCGCCGTCGGCACCTTCAGAAAGGCCAGCAGCCAGCCAAAGGATGCCGCGCAGCCGATCACCAGAAGAACCATCGCCGTGGTGCGCACGGCCGCCTTGACCGCACCCACGAAATCGCCCCAGCGCATCGTGCGATAGGCAAGCGTGGTCACCGCCAGCGCATAGACCGCCGCGATGCACGAGGATTCGCTGGCCGTGAACACCCCCGACCGCACGCCCCCGAAGATGATGGCGATCAGAAGGATGCCGGGAATGGCATTGACGAAAAGCCCCGCCAGAATGGCCCAGCCCGGAAAGGGCTCGGTCGGATATCCGCGCCTTTGCGCCACGAACCATGCCGCCACCGCAAGGGACAGTGCAAGGATGATGCCGGGGATGATGCCGGCGGTGAACAGATCGGCAATGGAAAGCCGCCCGCCAGCTGAGATGGAATAGATGATCATGTTGTGGCTGGGCGGGATCAGCAGCGCGATGATGGAACTGGTGACCGTGATGTTCACCGCATAATCAACATCATAGCCGCGTGCCTTCATCTGCGGGACCATCAGCCCGCCAATGGCCGAGGCATCGGCCGCAGCCGAGCCCGAGATGCCGCCGAACAGCACGGATGAGGCGATGTTGACCTGCCCCAGTCCGCCGCGCAAATGCCCGACCGCCGCCCCCGCCACGGCAATCAGCCGGCGCGCGATATCGCCGCGCACCATGATCTCGCCCGCGAAGATGAAGAAGGGAATGGCCATCAGCGCAAAGACCGACACGCCCGAATTCAGCCGCTGGAACACCACCACCGGCGGCAGTCCCAGATAGGCCACGGTGGCAAAACTGGCCACGCCAAGGCAGAAGGCTACCGGCGTGCCTATGGCCAGAAGCAGGCTGAAGGTGCCGAAAAGAACCCAAAGCTCCATCACAGCGCCTCTTCCGGATCGGTTTCGCCAAAGCGCGCCGTCGGCAGACCCGCCGCCCGCCGCGCCAGCCGCTCAAGCGAGAACAGCACCATCAGCGCTCCGCCCGCCACCAGCGGCATGAAATCGATGGCCCCCGTCACGCCCAGCGAGGGCAGGGTGATGCCATAGGCCGCGACCATCAGCTCGCCCCCATACCACATCATTCCCGCCCCGAAGGCCGCCACAACGAGATCGGATATCGAATAAAGCACCAGCTTGCCGCGTTCGGGCAGCAGGTACAAAAGCACATCGAACGACAGGTGATACCCCTCGCGAATGCCCACGGCCGCGCCAAGGAAAATGAACCATCCCATCAGGATCACCGCTGCCGGCTCGCTCCAGATGATTGAATCGTTCAGCACATAGCGGAAAAACACTTGCGCGCTGATGATGGCCGTCATCGCCACCAGCCCGGCCCCTGCCACCCAAAGGGCGGCCCGCGCCAGATGGCCCAGCCCATCGGCCAGCCGTACCAATCCCGATTGCATCGGAGCCTCCTGCCGCGCGCGGCCTGCGTTTCATCTGTTGATAAATATCCCGCGGGGGAAGCCACCGGTCGCCAGACCGGTGGCGCGGGGGCGCGAAGCCCCCGGCCCCGTTGCGGATCAGGTCACTCGGTCGCCTGAATGCGCTCGACCAGCTCTTTCAGCTTCGGCGTATTGGCATGCTTTTCATAGACCGGCACCATCGCCTCGATGAAGGGCGTCTTGTCGATGTTGTCGATGATCTCGACCCCGGCCGCCCGGACCTTGGCTTCCGATTCCTTTTCCCGCGCGGCCCAAAGTTCGCGGTTCGCCGCCACCGAATCCTTGGCGGCCTGACGCACTGCCGCCTGATCCTCGGGGCTCAGCTTGTCGAAGCTTGCCTTCGACATCACCAGAACTTCCGGCACGATCAGATGCTGGTCGAGGGTGTAGTATTTCGCCACCTCGAAATGGCCCGAGGATTCAAAGGACGGCCAGTTGTTTTCCGCCCCGTCGATCACCCCGGTCTGGATCGAGGAATAGACCTCGCCATAGGGCAGGGGGGTGGCATTGGCGCCAAGCGCGGTCATCATGTCGACAAAGACATCCGACTGCATGACCCGCACCTTCATGCCCTTCATGTCGTCGATCGAGGTGATCGGCTTCTGGCTGTTGTAAAAGCTGCGCGACCCGCCATCGTAATAGGCAAGGCCGACAAAGCCATGGGGTTCGAAGGCGGCCAGGATTTCCTCGCCCACCGGGCCATCCATCACCCGGTGTGCGTGGTCGGTGGACCGGAAGATATAAGGCAGCGAGACGACCTTGGTTTCCTCGATGATGTTGTTGAACGGGCCCATCGACACACGGTTCAGGTCGATCACGCCGAACTTCGTCTGTTCGATCGTGTCCTTTTCCTCGCCCAGCTGGGCCGAATGGAACACCTCGATGCAGATGCGGCCGTTGGTGGCGGCTTTCAGCTTTTCGCCCATCACCTTCACCGCTTCGACGGTCGGATAGCCGTCGGGGTGCGTGTCGGAAGACTTCAGCGTGACTTCGCATTCCGCGAAGGCCACGCCCGTCAGCGCAACAGAGGCAAGCAAGGCACCTGCCAGGGTCTTGAACTGTTTCATTCTTCTCTCCTCCCGTTGATTGGCTTTCAAAGCCGATAGGCCTGTTTTGCAAGCCGGTATGCGAGGTCATGGGCAACCTCGAATGCTTCATCCTCGGCCAGCCTGCCGCTGCGGACCAGCGTGGCGAGATAGGCGCAATCCACGCGCCGTGCGACATCGTGGCGGGCGGGGATCGACAGATAGGCCCGGGTGTCGTCGTTGAAGCCGACGCTGTTGTAAAAGCCAGCCGTTTCGGTCGTCATCTCGCGGAAGCGGCGCATGCCTTCGGCACTGTCGTGGAACCACCACGCCGGCCCCAGTTTCAGCGCCGGATAGGCCCCGGCAAGGGGGGCAAGTTCGCGCGCATAGCTGCTTTCATCCAGCGTGAAGACAATCACCGAAAGCCGCGGGTCCATGCCAACCGCGTTCAGCAGCGGGCGAAGGGCCGCGACGTAATCGGTGCGCCCGGGGATATCAAAGCCCTTGTCGCGGCCGAAGCGGGCCAGAACCGGGCCGGAATGGTTGCGCCGCGATCCGGGGTGAATTTGCAGCACCAGCCCGTCCTCAAGGCTCATCCGCGCCATTTCCGTCAGCATCTGGCCACGGAAGGCATCGGCTTCCTCTGCGCTGCACTGCCCGCGCAGGGCTTTTGCGAACAGCAGCGCCGCCTGATCCTGCGCCATGTCCTCGGTCCGGGCGGTGGCATGTCCATGGTCGGAAGAGGTGCAGCCGAAGGATTTGAAAAAGGCACGTCGTGCCCGGTGGGCGTTCAGATAGCCCGCCCAGGTGGCGGTATCTTCACCGGTGATCTCTCCCAGCCGGGCGACGTTGCGGGCAAAACCGTCAAATTCGGGGTCCACCACCGCATCCGGGCGATAGGCGGGAACAACCCGCCCCTGCCAGCCGGAATCGCGGATCATCCGGTGCCAGCCAAGATCATCCAGCGCCCCATCGGTGGTTGAAATCACTTCGATCTTGAAGCGGTCATAGAGCGCGCGGGGGCGGAAGGCCGGGGTTTGCAGTGCCGCCGCGATCCTGTCGTAATAGTCATCCGCCGTTGCCTCGGTCAGGCGGGTGTCAAAACCGAAGACGGTTTCAAAGGCATGGTCCAGCCACAGCCGCGACGGGGTGCCGCGAAACAGGTGGTAATGGCGGGCGAACAGGCGCCAGATCTTGCGTCCGTCTGTTTCCGTCGGTCCACCATCGACCCGGGGCACCCCAAGGTCTTCCAGCGCCACGCCCTGCGAACACAGCATGCGGAAAACATAGTGATCGGGCGTCACGAACAGCTGGGCAGGGTCGGCAAAGGGTTCATCGGTGGCATACCAGCGCGGATCGGTATGGCCATGGGGGCTGACGATGGGCAGGTCCGCCACCGTGCCGTAAAGCGCACGCGCCAGATCGCGGGCGGCGGCATCGTTCGGAAACAGGCGGTCCGGGTCCAGCAATGGCACGTCGATCTTCCCCCCTTCGTGCGACTTGATTGGCAAAACGGGCTTTTCAAGCGACTGGCAAACTAATATGCTAGTCTGCAAGGCCTGTCAACGGGAGGGACGAATGCCAGATGCGGCACTTCTGAAAGCGCTGGAGCCGATCGCCCGGCCCTCTGTCACCGATGCGGTGTTCGAAGAGTTGTATCGCCAGATACTGTCACTGGAACTGCCGCCGGGCACCCGGATGTCAGAGACGGATGTGGCGCAGATCATGGGCGTGTCGCGCCAGCCCGTGCGCGATGCCTTTTACCGGCTGTCGGTGTTGGGGTTCCTGACCATCCGCCCGCAGCGGGCCACGGTCGTATCGGCGATTCAGGAAAGTGCGGTGATGCAGGCGCGCTTCATCCGCTCGGCGATCGAGGCGGAAACGGTGCGGGTTGCCTGCGCGGTGCTGACCGATGCCGATCTCTTGGCGCTGGATCACCTGCTGGAAGATCAGCACGCGGCCGTGGAATCGCGCGATGCCGCCCGGTTTCATGCGCTGGATGACCAGTTCCATCGCGAAATCTGCGAAAGATCGGGGCATGGCTATGCTTGGGAGATCATTCGCGAAAACAAGGCGCATATGGACCGCGTCCGGTTCCTGTCGCTGTCCTTCGCCTCATCCGATGCCTACGGCGACCATCTTCGCGTGATGGCGGCCCTGCGGGCCCGCGATGCCAGTGCCGCCATGCATGAAATGCGCACCCATCTGGGCCGTATCCGCACCCAGATTCGCCGGATCAGGGCCGAGAATGAATCCTGTTTCGAAGGGCCGCCTTGCAGTGACTGACATTTTTCTTTCCCTGGGCGAATGCATGGTTGAACTGGCGCCGCAGGATGGCGGGCTGTTCGCCATGGGCTTTGCGGGCGATACGTTCAATACCGCATGGTATGCGCGCCGGCTGTTGCCGCCCGAATGGCGGGTGTCGTATCTTACAGCGGTGGGCAGCGATGCCATTTCCGACCGGATGCTAGCCTTTATGGCCGCCGCGGGGATCGATACCGGCGCGGTTGCCCGCCACCCTGACCGGACTGTCGGGCTTTACATGATCAGCCTGAACGGGGCCGAGCGCAGTTTTTCCTATTGGCGGTCGGTATCGGCCGCGCGCAGTCTTGCCGATGATCCCGACCGGCTGGCGGGGGCCTTCACCGGGGTGCGGATGGTCTATCTTTCCGGCATCACGCTGGCGATCCTTGACGATGCGGGGCGGGGCCGCCTGCGCGCGGCGCTGTCGCGGGCAAGGCAGGCGGGCACCGAGGTGGCCTTCGACCCGAACCTGCGCCCAAGGCTTTGGCCGGATGAGGCGCAGATGTGCGCCGTGGTCAGCGAATTCGCGGCCCTGTCCGATATCGTTCTG
>JALQTL010000270.1 GCA_023260935.1 Paracoccaceae bacterium | reverse complement strand
AGACCTTGCCCCAGACGAATTTGTAAAGCGCATCCGCCGCCTGATCGAAGCGGAAGTTTTCCAGCGCGTCGTTGACATCGGCCAGGGTGCGAACGGTTTCGCCGATGATCCAGCGGTTCACGGTGGCGGCGGGGGTGGGTGGCTCGGATTGGGTGGCGTGGCCTTCCCAGACCCCGTTCATCTCGGCAAAGCGGCAGGCGTTCCACAGCTTTGTGCCAAAGTTGCGATAGCCCGCGATACGTTGGGTATCAAGCTTCAGCACGCCCCCAAGGCTGGCCATGGCCGCATTGGCAAAGCGCAGCGCATCGGCGCCGTATTCGTCGATGATCTCCAGCGGATCGATCACGTTGCCCAAGGACTTTGACATCTTCTTACCCCTGGCGTCGCGGACAAGGCCGTGCAAGTAGACGGTGTGAAAGGGGATGTCCTCCACCACGGCCAGCTGCATCATCATCATTCGGGCGACCCAGAAGAAAAGGATATCCTGCCCGGTCACGAGAACCGAGGTGGGGAAGTACCTTTGCAATTCCGGGGTCTGTTCCGGCCAGCCCAGCGTGCCGATCGGCCAGAGGCCCGAGGAGAACCAGGTGTCGAGGACGTCTTCATCCCGCCAGACCGGATAGACGAGCTTCGTCGCATCCTGATCCACCGCATAAGCCGCAAGCGATGCTGACAGAGCCTCTACAGCCGCCGCGCGGTCGGCAACTTCCTCGATGCGGGCGTGGTTGAGGGGATGAGGCAGCGCGGCAAGACTGTCGCGGAACCGTTCCGTCACCGAGGGCATGTCAGCCGCGCAGTGATGGATCGCCTCACGCTGGACATAGCCACCGTCGCCAAGCACGCGCAGGATTTCCACCTCATCCAGCGCCTCGTCGCCCTCGTCATCCTTGAAGCCGGGGGCCGAGAGGTCCAGCCCATACCACACCGGGATCTGATGACCCCACCAAAGCTGGCGGCTGATGCACCAGGGCTCGATGTTTTCCAGCCAGTGATAATAGGTCTTCTCACCCGATTCCGGGATGATCTTCGTGCGGCCCGTCCGCACGGCCTCCAGCGCCGGTTCGACGATCTTGGCGGTATCGACAAACCATTGGTCGGTCAGCATCGGTTCAATGACAACCTTGGACCGGTCGCCAAAGGGCTGCATGATCTTTTTTGCCTCGACCAGCGGAACAAGGGCATCGGCGCCCTCTGCATCCGCTTTCAGCGCGGCTTTGCCCAGGCGCGGGTCGGTGGCCACGGTCATCACGGCCAGACCTTCCGAGGTGATTTCCTGAACCACGCGGGTGCGGGCCTCCAGCCGGTCAAGACCGCGCAAGTGATCGGGCACAAGGTTCAGCGCGTCTGCCTCGGTTTCCGAAAGCGTGCTTTCCCCGCGCGACACGGCCCCGGCAATCGCGGCGGCCTGAGCATAGGGGGCGCCATCGGAGCGCATCTGCGCGCGTGAATCCATCAGGCGATAGCAGGGTATGCCGCCGCGCTTGGCCACGCCATAATCATTGAAGTCATGCGCGCCGGTGATCTTGACCGCGCCAGAGCCGAAGTTCGGGTCCGGGTATTCATCCGCGATGATCGGGATAAGGCGGCGGTGTTCCTTTGGCCCAACCGGGATTTCGCAGAGTTTCCCGATGATTGCGGCGTAACGTTCATCTGATGGATGAACCGCAACGGCCCCGTCGCCCAGCATGGTTTCAGGCCGCGTCGTGGCGATGGAGATGTAATCGCGCGTCTCGCGCAGCGTCACATTGCCGTCGGCGTCCTTTTCCACATATTCGTAAGTGGCGCCCCCGGCCAGCGGGTATTTGAAGTGCCACATAT
>JALQTL010000242.1 GCA_023260935.1 Paracoccaceae bacterium | reverse complement strand
ATGAAGATCTTTTGCCCCGTGATGCGATAGCTGCCATCCGCCTGCGGTTCGGCGCGGGTGCGCATCAGCCCCAGATCGGTGCCGCAATGCGGTTCCGTCAGGTTCATGGTGCCGGTCCAGTCGCAGCTGACCATCTTTGGCAGATATTTCGCCTTCTGTTCGGCGGTGCCATGGGTGTGGATGGCCGAATAGGCGCCATGGGTCAGGCCCTGATACATGTTGAAGGCCATGTTGGCCGAAACGAAGATTTCGCCCACTGCGGTGCCCATCAGGTAGGGCAGGCCCTGTCCGCCATATGCGGGGTCGCAGTCCAGCGCGGTCCAGCCGCCTTCTTTCATGGCCCTGAATGCCGCGTCAAAACCCTTGGGCGTGCGCACCACGCCATTTTCCAGAACACAGCCCTCTTTGTCGCCGACCACATTCAGCGGTGCCAGAACGTCAGATGCGACCTTGCCGGCCTCCTCCAGCACGGCAGAGGTGAAGCCTGCGTCCAGATCGGCATAGCCTTCCACATCCGAGGCAGAGACCTTGAGCACGTCATGCAACAGGAACTGCATGTCTTTTACGGGGGCGGTGTAGCTTGGCATCGTCTTTCTCTCTCTCCCAGCGGAAATTCTCTTATTCGGCAGCGGCCTGGCGCAGGCCGGCGATCAGCTTTTCGCCCTCTGCCAGTTCGGCCTTCAGTTCCCGGATCGCCACGTCCAGCTCGGCGCGCTGCGCTTCCATCTGGGCAAGGCGGGCACGGGCCAGGTCATAGGTGCGGATGGCTTGCATCTGGTTGGTGCCATCGCGTTCATAAAGATCAAGGATCTGGCGGATGTCTTCCAGGCTGAAGCCAAAGCGCTTGCCGCGCAGGATCAGCTTCAGTCGGGCCCTGTCACGTTTCGTGAACAGCCGGCGCATGCCTTCACGGATCGGGAACAGCAGTTCTTTGGATTCGTAAAAGCGCAGTGTCCGGGGGGTGACGTCAAAGGCGTCACACATCTGCCTGATGGTGAAAACATCTTGGTTCGCCATGGATCACACTCTCACAGCACGGGTTGATCTGCGTTGGCAGATGGGTGCCTGGGGAGCAGCTTACCAGATGGCTTTACGTTTACGTCAGCGTAACGTCACGTCACGGGCGAAGCTGACGTCATGTCAGGAAGGCGGGCGGCGGTGTGGTTCAGGCCAGTTTGGAAAGCGCGTCCACGGTTGTGCTTCGCAGGGCCTGAAGGTCGTCGATTGTCGCCTCAAGCTCTGCCTTCTGCCGTTGCAGTTCCTTCAGTTGCCTGTCTGCCAGCCCCAGAAAGGTTTCCAGCTGGGGGCGCGTGCCTGACTGGCTATACATCAGCAACCACTGCCGGATCTCTTCCAGCGAAAAGCCAAAGCGCCGCCCGCGCAGGATCAGGGTCATGCGGGCAACTTCGCGGGGGCCATAGAAGCGTGCGCGCCCTTCCTTTTCGGGCGCCAGCAATTCGATGTATTCATAGTAGCGCAGGGTGCGGGGCGTGACGTCAAACCTGACGCACATTTCCTTGAAACTGAGGCGACTGGTATCGGTCATGGCATCCTCCGGCGCAAAACCCTAGGCGCCGATGGCGCGACGTGCAACCGGGCAGCCTTCAAAAGGTCTTGTGGCCGCCGGGGAAGACGGGAATATGAGGCCAAGGGGAAGACCATGACCGATCTCATCCGTATTGCCCGCCAGTTTATCGAGGCCATTCCCCATGCCCGGGCGATCGGGATGGAATTTGAAGAATTGGGGGATGGGCGGGCTGTCATTTCCATGCCCTACGATACCCGCTTTGTCGGTGATCCTGTGACAGGCGTGATCCATGGCGGGGCTGTTTCCGCGCTGATGGATACCGCCTCGGGGGCGGCTGTGATGTGCCACCCCACCGCCCCGGTTTCCACAGCCACGCTGGACCTGCGGATTGATTATTTCCGCGCCGCCACCCCGGGGCAGCGGATCAGGGCGCGGGCGGAGTGCTATCATGTAACCAGATCGGTGGCCTTTGTGCGGGTCACCGCCACGGACGAGGACGAGTCGCGCCCCGTGGCGGCGGCGACGGGTGCCTTTACCATCGACCGTCCGGCCGGGATGGGCCCATGAAGAAACGCCCCGAACCTGTCCAGATCGTGAAGCAGCGCCGGGATGCGGCACTGACCCGGTTGATTTCGGGTGTGCCCTATATCTCGTATCTTGGGATCACCTTCGATCGCCGGGGGGATGAGCTGACCGCGATCCTGCCCTTTGACGAAAAGCTGATCGGCAACCCGATGTTGCCCGCGCTGCATGGCGGCGTCACCGCGGCCTTCCTTGAGGTCGCCGCGATCATCGAGCTAAGCTGGTCAACCCTCTGGGAAGATGTGGAAAGCGGCCGGATAGCCCTGTCCGGTCTGGATTCGCTGCACATGCCGCGCCTGCCCAAGACCATCGACTTCACGGTGGATTACCTGCGGTCGGGGCTGCCCCGCGATGCCTATGCCCGCGCGCGCGTCAACCGGTCGGGCCGGCGCTATGCCAGCGTGCATGTCGAGGCGTGGCAGGATAACC
>JALQTL010000219.1 GCA_023260935.1 Paracoccaceae bacterium | reverse complement strand
CGCGCAGGTCGGGGTAGTCGGAGCCGTCGATGGGGTACAGGCCGGCGAAGACCATTGGGACCGGGTCGCGGTAGCCGCCCAGCGCCTCCACCGCCCCGGCGCGCTGCGCCGTGATCGTGTCGCCCACCCGGCTCTGCCAGCCCCGCAATCAGCCCCGGCAGCGCCCCGGCCAGCCCCTGCGCCAGGGCCTGCGCCATCTGCCGCCGGGCGGCGTGGATGCGCGCAGGATCGGGCAAATGGCCGCTGGCATGCAGGGTCTGCGCCATGTCATCCTCTGACGGCAGGCGCAGGCACAGCGCCCGGAAGGCCGGGTCCAGCGCCTCATCCAGCGCCACCCGTGCCAGCGCGTCCAGCCAGTCAGGCCCCGGCGCCGCCCCTTCGGTGACCATGCGCGCCAGCACATCCTTGGCCAGTGCCCGCCCCGCCTCCCATTTGTTGAACGGGTCGGTATCATGGGCCAGAAGAAAGGCGCGCTCTTCCGCGCTGACCGTCCGCTCCAGCATCACCGGCGCCGAAAACCCGCGCAGGATCGAAGGCACCGGCCGCGCGGCCAGCCCTTCAAAGGCAAAGCTCTGCCGTGTTTCGGTCATTTCCAGAACCGTGGTCGGCACCACCTCGTCGCCATTGGGGTTCAGCAGCCCCACCGCAATCGGCAGCACCTTGGCCCCCTTTACCGGCTGGTCGGGCGTGGCGGGGTTTTCCTGTTCGAAATGAAGGGTATAAACGCCGTCCTTCCAGTCATCCCGCACGGTCAGGCGGGGGGTTCCCGCTTCCGTATACCAGCGCTTGAACTGGCCCAGATCGCGCCCCGTGGCATCCTCAAACACCGTCAGCCAATCTTCGATCGTGGCGGCCTGCCCGTCATGGCGTTCAAAATAAAGGTCCAGCGCCCGGGCATAGCCTTCGGCCCCCACCAGACGCTTCAGCATGCCGATGATCTCGGCCCCCTTTTCATAAACCGTGGCGGTATAGAAGTTGTTGATCTCGACAAAGCTGTCGGGCCGCACCGGATGCGCCAGCGGCCCCTGATCTTCGCGGAACTGGCGCGCGCGCAGCAACAACACATCCTCGATCCGCTTGACCGCATGGCTGCGCATGTCGCCGGAAAACTGCTGATCGCGGAACACGGTCAGCCCTTCCTTCAGGCACAGCTGGAACCAGTCGCGGCAAGTGATGCGGTTGCCGGTCCAGTTGTGGAAATACTCATGCGCGATGATCGCCTCGATCCGGGCGAAATCGTCATCCGTGGCGGTGGCGGGGCTGGCCAGCACGAATTTGGAGTTGAAGATGTTCAGCCCCTTGTTCTCCATCGCGCCCATGTTGAAATCATCGACCGCCACGATGTTGAACACGTCAAGGTCGTATTCGCGGCCGTAAACCTGCTCATCCCAGCGCATCGACCGGATCAGGCTGTCCATCGCATAGGCGCAGCGGTCCTCGTCCCCCGGGCGCACCCAGATGTTCAGCGCCACCTCGCGCCCCGAGGCGGTACGGAACGGCGCCGAATGGGCCACCAGATCGCCTGCCACAAGCGCGAACAGATAGGCAGGTTTTGGCCACGGATCATCCCATTCTGCCCAGCCCGCCCCCTGCGCCACCGGGTTGCCGTTTGACAACAGCACAGGCAGGTCCGCCTCGACCCGAACGCGAAACCGGGCCATAACATCGGGGCGGTCGGGATAGAAGGTGATCTTGCGGAAACCTTCCGCCTCGCATTGGGTACAATACATGCCCTTCGACATGTAAAGCCCTTCCAGCGCAGTATTGGCCTCGGGCGCGATCTCGACCTCGGTTTCCAGCGTGAAGGGGCCATCGGGCAGTTGATCGGCCGGAAGGGTCAGCCCCGTGTCATCGGGCTGCACCGCCAGCGGCCGGCCGTCCAGCCGGCAGGATTTCAGCACCAGACCTTCGCCATCCAGCCGCAGGTCATGACGTCCGGGGCGCGCGGGGTTGGGTCTAAAGGTCAGCCGCGCCTGCACCCGCGTGGCAAGGGGGGCAAGGCGAAAGGTCAGGTCAACCCCCTGCACCAGATGCGTAAAGGGCTGATAGTCGGCCAGAAACACAGGGCTGCGGGTTTGATCCTTCATCACGTCTCCTTGAGGGCGCGGAACGCGCCGGTGACCGGAACGTTATTCCTCCATCGCAGGCGCTTCAACAGCCTGCCACATATCCAAGGCAAAGGGAGAACACCATGTCCGCTCCGCAAACCAACATCGACCGTCAGAAAAAGCGCCATCGCGGCCCGCTTCTGGGCATTGTCGCCGCCGTGATCTTTGCCCTTGCGCTGGTGCTGGGCCTTGGCGGCTGGATGGCGCCTGAAGACACAAGCCCCACCACACAGCAGAATGGCTGAACCCCCCTTTACGAATCCGCAGCGGTCGCTAGATCATATGTTCCATGAATGTTCTTGTCTGGTTCAAGCGCGATCTTCGGGTGAACGATCACCCGGCCCTTGCCCGCGCGGCGGGGATGGGCGCGGTGCTTCCCTTGTACATCGTCGAACCGGAGTATTGGGCCCTGCCCGATACATCCGCCCGGCAATGGCTGCTGACGGCCGAGGCGCTGGAAGGCCTGCGCGGGGAACTGGCGGCTCTTGGCGCGCCCCTGATCGTGCGCGTGGGGGATGCGGTCACGGTGCTGGACCGGCTGTGCCGACAACATGCCATCACCCGGATCATCAGCCACGAGGAAACCGGCAACCTGTGGACCTATGCCCGTGATCGCCGCGTGGCCGGCTGGGCCCGGGCCAACGGGATCGACTGGCAGGAACTGCCGCAATCGGGGGTGCAGCGCGGCCTGCTGTCGCGCGATGGCTGGGCGCGCGGGCGCGACGGGTTCATGGCCGCCCCGCCCTTGCCCGCCCCCACCGCGCTGAAGGCGGTTCCGGGGCTGGAACCGGGCACCCTGCCATCGCCGCGCGCCCTGCGCATGGCCGAAGACCGCTGCCCCCACCGCCAGACCGGCGGGCGGGAGGCGGGGCTTTCTCTGCTGGACAGTTTCCTGAACCGCCGCGGGGAACCCTATCGCAGCGCGATGTCGTCACCGCTGACCGGAGAACGCGCCTGTTCGCGCCTGTCCCCTCACATTGCCCTGGGCACGCTTTCCCTGCGCGAGGTGGTTCAGGCCACCGCCGCCCGGCAGGCCGACCGCCCCGGTGGCCGCTGGCCGGGGGCTCTGGCCAGTTTCCAAAGCCGGCTGGCATGGCGCGACCATTTCATGCAAAAGCTGGAAAGCCAGCCCGATATCGAAACCCATGCCCTGCACCGGGCATCCGATGCCCTGCGCCCGCGCGACCCCGATGCCACCCGCCTTGCCGCCTGGCAAGCAGGGGAAACCGGCCTGCCCTTCCTTGATGCCTGCATGCGCTATCTGGCCGCCACCGGATGGCTGAATTTCCGTATGCGGTCCATGGTGATGGCCGTGGCTTCCTATCATCTTTGGCTGGACTGGCGGGCGACCGGGGCCGTTCTGGCCCGCCGCTTCACCGATTACGAACCCGGCATCCACTGGCCACAGGTGCAGATGCAGTCGGGCACGACCGGCATCAACACCCCGCGCATCTATAACCCCGTCAAGCAGGGGCTTGATCAAGACCCCACAGGTGCCTTTACCCGCCGCTGGGTGCCCGAACTGGCCGAGGTGCCCGATGCGCTGCTGCAAACGCCCTGGCGTTGGGAAGGGGCGCGCAGCCTTCTGGGGCGGCGCTATCCCGAACCCGTTGTCGATGTGATGGCCGCCCAGCGTGCCGCGCGCGACGCGATCTTTTCGCTGCGCAAGACCGCCAGCCGGGCCGAGATTTCGGCAATCGTGGATCGTCACGCCAGCCGGGCCGATCCCCGCTTTGTCAATGACCGCAGCCCACGAAAGCGCGTGGCCTCGGTTGCCAACCAGCTAAGCCTTGATCTGTGAACCATGGCAAAAATGGTGAAAAAGGGGGATCTGCCCCGCAAGGTCTGCGCCAGCTGCGGGCGCCCTTTTGACTGGCGCAAAAAATGGGCAAGGGTTTGGGACGAGGTCAAATACTGCTCGGATCGCTGCCGCAAGGAAGGCATCCGCCCGAAGAAGGGCTGAGCCTGATCCGGACACCATCGGCCCGGCCTGCCGGCCCGCCTTCAGGAAAACGCTGAAACAGCCCATCGAAAACTGGTAAAATTTCCTGACCACCTTGGTTGCCTATCGGAAACTTTTTCCCTATTGGTGTGCCGTCGCATACCATGACACCGCCTGACAGAGTCGCCTGGCAAAAGGGGAAACCGATGACCAACCGGATCACGCATAACGGGTTGAAAATCGATGCACGGCTGATCGATTTCATCGAAACACGCGCCCTGCCCGGCAGCGGCGTCTCATCGGCGTCCTTCTGGGAAGGCTTCGCCGCCGCTGTCGCCGAACTGATGCCAAGGAACCGCGCCCTGCTGGAAAAACGCGAAACCATCCAGCGCCAGATCGATGACTGGCACAAGGCCCGCAAGGGCCAGCCCATCGACATGGCCGCCTACAAGGCGTTTCTTTCCGAAATCGGCTATCTGGTCCCCGAAGGCCCGGATTTCCAGATCACGACCACCGGCACCGACCCCGAGATTGCCACCACTCCCGGCCCGCAGCTTGTGGTGCCGGTCATGAACGCCCGCTATGCGCTGAACGCCGCCAATGCCCGCTGGGGCAGCCTTTATGACGCGCTTTACGGCACCGATGCCATGGGCGACCTGCCGCGCGGCAAGGAGTATGATCCCGCGCGCGGCGCCCGGGTGATTGCATGGGCCAAGGCCTTCCTTGACGATGTGGCCCCCCTTGCCAGCGGGTCGCATGCCGATGTGACCGCCTATAGCGTGGTGAATGGTGCCCTGTCGCCCGCCCTGAAATCGCCCGCCCAGTTCGCCGGCTTCCGTGGCCGGGCCGAGGCGCCCAATGCCATCCTGTTGCAGAACAACGGCCTGCACCTTGTGATCCGCATCGACCGGGGCAACCGCATCGGCGGGCAGGACAAGGCCGGCGTCGCAGACATCCGGATGGAGGCCGCGCTGTCGGCAATCATGGATTGCGAAGACAGTGTCGCCGCCGTGGATGCCGAAGACAAGGTGCTGGCCTATGGCAACTGGCTGGGGCTGATGAAGGGCGACCTGTCGGAAAAGGTGGAAAAGGACGGCCGCACGATCGACCGCCGCCTGTCGCCCGATTTCGACTTTACCGATCCTGACGGCCGCGCCATCTCGCTGAAGGGGCGCGCGCTGATGCTGGTGCGCAACGTGGGTCACCTGATGACCAACCCGGCCGTTCTGGATGCCGAAGGGCGCGAGGTCGGCGAAGGCCTGCTGGATGCCTTCGTCACCACGCTGTGCGCCATGCATGACCTGAACAAGACCGAAGGCCCGCGCAATTCGCTGCATGGGTCGGTCTATGTGGTGAAGCCAAAGATGCATGGCCCCGAAGAAGTGGCCTTTGCCTGCCAGATCTTCGACCGCGTGGAAGAGGTGCTGGGCCTGCCGCGCTTCACCGTGAAGCTGGGCATCATGGATGAGGAACGCCGCACCAGCGCCAACCTGAAAGAATGTATCCGGGCCGCGAAAGACCGCGTTGCCTTCATCAACACCGGTTTTCTGGACCGCACAGGGGACGAGATCCACACCAGCATGGAAGCCGGCCCGATGGTTCGCAAGGGCGATATGAAGGCTTCGGCCTGGATCAAGAGCTATGAGGACCGCAACGTTGACATCGGCCTTGCCTGTGGCCTGCGCGGGCGGGCGCAGATCGGCAAGGGCATGTGGGCCGCGCCCGATCTGATGGGCGAAATGCTGAAGCAGAAGATCGGCCACCCGCAGGCGGGCGCCAACTGCGCCTGGGTGCCCTCGCCCACCGCCGCCGTGCTGCATGCCACCCATTACCACAAGGTCGATGTGCTGGCCCGTCAGGATGAGATCGCGAAAGGCGGGCCGCGCGGCACGCTGGATGCGCTGCTGACCATTCCGGTGGCGCAGGGGCAGAACTGGTCGGAAGAAGACATCCGGCAAGAGGTGGAGAACAACGCCCAAGGCATTCTTGGCTATGTCGTGCGCTGGGTCGATCAGGGCGTGGGCTGTTCCAAGGTGCCCGATATCCACGACGTCGGCCTGATGGAAGACCGCGCCACCTGCCGCATCTCCAGCCAGGCGCTTGCCAACTGGCTGCATCATGGCGTGGTCAGCGAAGATCAGGTGATGGCGGCCATGCGCAAGATGGCGGCGGTGGTAGACCGGCAGAATGCGGGCGATGCCGCCTATCAGCCGATGGCCCCACGCTTTGACGGCACCGCCTTCCGCGCGGCCTGCGATCTGGTCTTCAAGGGGCGCGAACAGCCTTCGGGCTATACCGAACCCGTGCTGCATGCGCGGCGTCTGGAAAAGAAGGCAGGTGCAAGATGACCCTTACGCTGAAAAAGGCCCGCAAGATCATTTC
>JALQTL010000191.1 GCA_023260935.1 Paracoccaceae bacterium | reverse complement strand
GCATCACGACCACCCGCGAGGGCGGCTTTGCCATTCGTCTTGCCAATCGCACCGCTGGCGCCAGCGTCAAGGGCATGCTGGTGCGACCCTCCGCCTCCTACGACGATGCGGTCGAACTGGTGCCGGTGGATGCCCGATTTTGACCGCAGGTCCAGCGCCTCCTTCATCTCGTCAAAAGACGGGGGCACGCCGTCACGGTCCATCCGCTGCTTGATGAAATCCAGAAGTTCCAGTTGTTTGCGCGTCAGCATCCGGGCACCCCAAGCCTGTTCGTTAACGCAATGTTCTGCCCGTGTTCCCGTTTTGTGTCAAGCCAAAAGCCGGTCTGTCAGGGCGGGCACTCTCAGATCGGCAGATAATCCACACTGTCGCCCGCGCTGCGTGCAGGGTCGCCGATGGGGCGGATCAGCAGCGCATCTGCCTCGGCAAGAACAGTCAGGAGCGAACTGTCCTGCCGGCCGAAAGGCGTGATACGGGGCACACCTTCGGCCGGGGTCAGGCGGGCGCGCATGTAATGGGTGCGGGGGCCGTTCGGCTCTACCCCGGTAGCCAGCACGGCGCGTTGGGGGCGTGGGCGGATCATGTCGGATGGCATGCCCAGCATGGCGCGGATCATCGGCAGCACGAAAAGATGGGCGCAGACCACCGACGAAACCGGGTTGCCCGGCAGGCCCAGCATGGCCGAAGCCCCCAGCCTGCCCGCCATCAGGGGCTTGCCGGGCCGCATGGCGATGCGCCAGAACTTGCGTTCCATGCCAAGGTTTTGGGCCACAAGTGCCACCAGATCATGATCGCCGACAGAGGCGCCGCCGGTGGTCAGCACAAGGTCTGCCCCTTCGGCCAGCCCCAGAACAAAGGTCAGCGCGGCCTGGGTATCGCGGGCGATGGGAAGAAGCCGCACCTCGGCCCCCTCGGCCTCGCACAGCGCCTTCAGCGCGAAGGAGTTGGAGGCGATGATCTGATCCGGCCCCGGGGTTTCGCCGGGCATCACCAGCTCATCCCCCGTGGCGATCAGCGCGATGACCGGGCGGCGGGTCACCCGGGCTTCGGGGTGGTTCATGGCAGCCAGAAGCGCAAGGTCATTCGGGCGCAGGCGGCGCGGGGAAAGCGCGTCGCCAACGGCAAAATCCTGACCGGCGGGGCGGATATGGGTGCTTGCGTCCGCCCCTGCGCGGATGGTGATTTCGTCGCCGCTGCGATCCACATCTTCCTGAATGACCACGCGGCAGGCGCCCTTCGGCAGGGGGGCGCCGGTAAAGATGCGCAGCGCCTGACCAGGCTCAAGGCGTCCTTGCCATTGATGCCCGGCCCCGGCCTCGCCCACCACAAGGAAGCGATCCCCGGCTTGCGGATGGCCGGGCACGGCATAGCCATCCATGGCCGAGGCATCAAAGGGAGGCTGCGGGCGGCTGGCAAACGCCGGTTCGGGCATGTAGCGCCCGGCAGCTTCGGCCAGTTGCACCGGTTCCGTTGGCAGGCGTTCCACCAGCGCAAGGCAGTGGTCAAGCGCCTCTTCCACCCCGATCATCTGGTGCTTTCCCCTTCGGCCTCATACCGCCCGGATTTGCCACCGTCTTTAAGAACCAGCCGTATCCCTTCGATCCGCATGGATTTTTCGGCGGCCTTCACCATGTCATAGATGGTCAGGCAGGCTACGGAAACCGCAGTCAGCGCCTCCATCTCTACCCCGGTCTGGCCACCGGTCTTGACCGTGGCCTCGACCACGATACCCGGCAGGTCCGGGTCGGGGGTCAGGTCCAGCGCAACCTTCGTGATCGGCAGGGGGTGGCACAGCGGGATCAGGTCGGCGGTCTTTTTCGCACCCATGATCCCGGCCAGCCGTGCCACGGCCAGCACATCGCCCTTTTTCGCCTGTCCGCCGGTGATCATCGCCAGCGTCGGGGCCGACATCACCACCTGCCCCCGGGCGACGGCGATGCGGTCTGTCACCGGCTTGTCCGATACATCGACCATATGGGCATGCCCCTGCCCGTCGAAATGCGTAAGGCCGGTCATATCCCCCCCTGTGCGGTCAGCGGGTCAGCCAGAATGGCACGGGTGGCGGCAGCCACATCATCCTGCCGCATCAGGCTTTCCCCGATCAGGAAGCAGCGTGCGCCGTAACGGGCCATATCGGCAAGATCGGCAGGCGTGAACAGCCCGGATTCCGAGATGATCAGCCGGTCTTCGGGCACCCGGCGTGCCAGATCGCGGGTGGTGTCCAGCGTCACATCAAAGCTGTGCAGATTTCGGTTGTTGATCCCGATCAGGGGGGATTTCAACCGGGTCGCGCGCTCCAGTTCCGCGCGGTCATGCACTTCGATCAGCACATCCATGCCCCAGTGCAGCGCTGCCTCTTCCAGTTCGGCGGCCTGCGCATCGGACAGCGAAGCCATGATGATCAGGATGCAATCGGCCGAAAGCGCGCGGGCCTCGGCCACCTGATAGGGATCATAAATTCTATGGTCAGCAATTAGATAAAGAGATGAGTAAGTTCTGGGGAAGACAGATAGCTACAAGTGCTAGATTATCTCAATTAAGCAATGTTGCATTGAATACAGGTGATTTAGGATTAGAATTACTTGGTGGATTAAT
>JALQTL010000412.1 GCA_023260935.1 Paracoccaceae bacterium | reverse complement strand
ACCTTCCAGTTGTGATCCTTGTACTTGGCGAACTTCGGATCATCGGAAGCGGTGGAGATCAGCGAAACCACGTCATCACCCAGGTGACCGGTGGTCCATACCGGGCCGAACTGCGGGTGGATGAAGTTGGCGCCGCGACCCGGGTGCGGGATCTTCGCGGTGTCGACCAGCGCGGCCAGCTTGCCGGTCTTGGTGTCCACCGCCGCGACCTTGTTGGAGGCGTTGGCAGCAACCATGAAGTAGCGCTTGGAGATGTCCCAGCCGCCGTCGTGGAGGAACTTGGCCGACTCGATGGTGGTGGTCTTGAGGTTCTTCAGGTCGGTGTAGTCGACGAAGAGGATCTTCCCCGTCTCCTTCACGTTCACGATGAACTCGGGCTTGTAGTGGCTTGACAGGATCGAAGCCACGCGGGGTTCCGGGTGATAGATCTGTTCATCATAGATCATGCCGCGCGTGCTGACGATCTTCTTCGGCTCCAGGGTATCGCCGTCCATGATGACGTATTGCGGCGGCCAATAGCTGCCGGCGATGGCCAACTTGTCTTCCCAGCCCTCGAACTTCGAGGTTTCGATCGACCGCGCCTCGATGCCGATCTTGATGCTGGCAACGGTGGCGGGGGTTTCCATCCAGAGGTCGATCATGTTCACCAGACCGTCGCGGCCGATGACAAAAAGATACCGCCCCGACGCCGAAATCCGGCTGATGTGCACCGCATAGCCCGTATCGATTACCGCGCGGATCTCGTAGGTGCCACCGTCGATCAGCGCGATCTGGCCCGCGTCACGCAGGGTGACCGACATCAGGTTGTCGATGTCGATGTCGTTCATCTTTTCCTTCGGGCGATCTTCCGGCTTGATCAGAACCTTCCAGCTGTTCATCATCTCGGGCATGCCCCATTCTGGGGGCTGCGGCGGATCAAGCAGAACATAGCGGGCCATCAGGTCCACATCTTCCTCGCTCAACTCGCCCGAGGTGCCCCAGTTCGGCATCCCTGCGGGGGAACCGTAGGTGATGAACGATTTCACATAGTCAAAGCCGTTTTCGCGGGTGATGTCGGGGGTCAACGGCTTGCCCGTGGCACCCTTGCGCAGCACCCCGTGGCAGCCTGCGCAGCGTTCGAAATAGATCTTCGTGCCCTTCTCGAACTCTTCCTGCGTCATCACCGGATCATCGGGCTTCAGGCCCGGAATCTCGACGCTGATTTCGGCAAGGGTGGTCATCGAAGGTTCGTATGCCGCGGCGGGGCCGTCGGCATGCTCTTTCGGCTTGTCCTGCGCCATAAGCGGCGCAGCAAGAAGCCCCAGGGCAAGGGCGACGCTGCCCAGCAGGACGCTCCTGGCTTGTTTGGCTCGGGGGGTCATCTGATGTCTCCGTTCAGCTGGTGAGGCTGGGGGCACCATGGCGTGAACGGGTCCGGCGAACCTTGACTTTTGTTAAGGTCGCGAAACCGCCGCGGGGGCAGTGTTGGGGCATGCTGAAAGACCCCTTTCCACTACATCCCAGCATCGGGTGGCTTCTGCCGGCCCTGCGCAGCCTTGCCTGCGCCCTGCTTGTGGCCGGGGCCATTCTGTTGCCCGCGCCCGGGGGGGCTGAGGACCGGACCGCCATCCAGCACCCCGCCGGCACTGCCCCCAGTGCACAGATGGCCGCCAGCCTGCTGGGTGTCAGCCAGCCCTTGCAGGTCTTGCGCATAGATGCCGGCGTGCCGGGCTGGGAAGTGCGTGCCGACGGCCGGCTGATCGGCCATATCGGCTCCACATGGGAAATTGCCGGCTCCGTCGGCTATTCCGGCCGCCCGCTGGATGTGCTGGTGGCCATCACCCCCGATGCAAAGATCGCCGGGGGCCTTTTGGTGGCGCATAACGAACCAGTGCTGACGCTGGGCATTTCCGATGCCGATATCGCCGCCTATGTCGCGGGCTTTCGCGGGCATGACCTGACCGCCTCTGGCCCTGCCGGCGGCCCGGGCGGGCTGCCCGATGTGATCAGCCGCGCCACGGTTTCCACCGGGGTGATCCGCGATGGCATCCTGCGCACGGCCCGCACGCTGGCCATCGGCCGTGGGGTGATCTCGGCCGGCGGGGGGATCGACCGGCTGACCTTTGCCCCCGCCACATGGCAGCAGCTTCTGGCCATGTCCGCGCTGACCGAAACCCGCGTCACCATGGACGAGGCCGCCAGGGCGTTGGCCGGGGCCAAGGTGCCGGTGCCCCCGGGCAGGGGCGATTTCCTGCATCTGTGGATGGGCTTGGCCGATCCGCCGACCGTGGGCCAGAACCTGCTGGGCCAGCAAGGCTTTACCCGTGCCATCGGCCATCTTGGCAGTGAGGGCGCCGCACTGATCGTGATGTCATCTGGCCTGCAATCGCATCGCGGTACCGGGTGGAAAACCTCTGGCGTCTTTGACCGGCTGACCGTGGTGCAGGATCAGATCCGCTGGCAGCCGACCGGAGACCGTTACCAGATGCAGAAGAGGCTGGCGCTGAAGGACGCGCCCGCGATGAAAGAGATCAGCCTGTTCTCGCTTCCGCCTCAGATTGACCCGACCCGCCCCTTCACGCTGGAGGTCCGCGCCGCCCGATCAATCGCCGATGGCGAGGTGGCGATGACGATCACCCTGCCCTACACCCTGCCGGATGCCTTTCGCCTTGCCCCCCCGCCCGAGCCAGAGCCGCTTTGGCAGAGTGCATGGAAAGCCAAGCAGCCGCAGATTGCGGTGGTCGCCCTTTTGCTGACGGTTCTGACGCTGATCCTTTTCGCGCAGGAATGGATCACCCGCCGCCCGCGACTGTGGCGGATCGGGCGGCTGACGTTCCTTGTTTCTACCTTTCTTGTCCTTGGCATGGGGCTGAACGGGCAATTGTCGGTGGTGCAGGTGGTAGCCTTCGTCCATTCGTTGCTGACAGGCTTTCGCTGGGAAACCTTTCTGATCGAGCCTGTGATCTTCATCCTCTGGGGCTTTACCGCGCTTGGCATGCTGTTCTGGGGCCGCGGGGTTTACTGCGGCTGGCTTTGCCCCTTCGGCGCGCTTCAGGAACTGACCAACGCCGTGGCACAGCGTCTTGGCGTGCGTCAGATCGCCGTGCCGCAGGTGCTGCATGAACGGCTTTGGGTGATCAAGTACACGCTGTTCATGGGCATCATGGCCCTGTCCTTCTATTCCATGCACGATGCGCTGATCCTGGCCGAGGCAGAGCCCTTCAAGACCGCCATCAGCCTGCGCTTCATGCGCGCCTGGCCTTTCCTTCTGTTCGTGCTGGCGATTCTGGCGGCAGGGCTGTTCGTAGAGCGTTTCTACTGCCGCTATCTGTGCCCGCTGGGTGCCGGCCTTGCGATTCCCGCCAAGCTGAAGATCTTTGACTGGCTGAAACGTCGCCCACAATGCGGCCGCGAATGCCGGATGTGCGAAACCAAATGCACCGTCGGCGCCATCGATGCCATCGGCCGCATCAACCCAAATGAATGCGTCCTTTGCCTGCGCTGTCAGGTGATCATGAACGACACCGCCGCCTGCCCGGTGCTGAAGCGCCGCGCCCGCGCCCCGGAAGGAGCAGCCCTGCAATGACCTTGCTGAAACATCTGTTTTCCGAAGGATTCCGCATCTTCTTTCTGGCGGCGGTGCTGTTTGCGGCCTTGATGATGGTGATCTGGGAAGGCTGGCTTGGCCTGCATGCGCTGGGTGCGGATGTCGATATGCCGATACGGCCCGCGCCGCATCTGTGGCACGCGCATGAGATGATCTTCGGTTATGGCGCCGCCGCGCTGGCGGGTTTTCTGCTGACCGCCGTGCCGAACTGGACCGGGGCCAAGGCGGCCCCGCATCGCTTCATCGCGCTGGCCGCGCTGGTCTGGGCGGCGGGGCGGCTGACCCTTTGGTTTTCAGGCAGCCTGCCGCCACTGGCCGTGGCCGTGGCTGACCTTGCGTTCTTGCCGCTGCTGGGGCTGAAGATCCTTGCGCTGCTGATCAAGCGGCCAAAGCCGCAGCAAATGATCTTTCTGGCGATGCTGTTGCTGTTCTGGACCGCCAACCTGATGGTGCATCTGGAATGGCTGGGGCTTACCAGTTCACTATGGGCCGGGCTGCGGATGGGTCTGCTGACGCTTTGCGCCCTGATCATGGTGCTGGGGGGCCGGGTGACGCCGGGCTTCACCCGGAATGCCATGGTGCAGTCGGGCAAACAGGACGGCTTGCCGTGGAACCCGATGCCGCTGGCCGCCCTGTCGATCGTGGCGGCACTGACGCAGCCCCTTGGCTATATGGCGGGCGCGCCCGACGGGCTGATGGGGGCAACGGCCCTTCTGGCGGGGGCACTTGGGCTGCTGCGGGTCGCGCTGTGGCGCGGGCTTTGGGCGTGGAACAAACCGATCCTGTGGTCACTTCACCTGTCCTATGCGCTGAACGGCCTTGGCCTGCTGGCGCTGGGTCTGGCCGATATGGGAATCGGGTCGGAGGTGGCGGCACTGCACCTGCTGGGGGTCGGGGCCGTGGGCGGGATGACTGTGGCCATCATGTCGCGCGCAAGCCTTGGTCATACCGGCCGGGCGCTGGTGGCACCGGGGCCTGTGGCGCTGGCCTATGCGCTGATCCCGCTGGCGGCACTGGCGCGGTTCACCGGATCGGCCTTGCCCGAATATTACACCCCGGCGGTGCTGGCGGCGGGGGGGCTGTGGATCGTGGCCTTCACACTGTGCCTTGCCTGCCTGACCCCTGTTTTGCTGGGCCCGCGGGTGCCGCGCGCCCCTGTCGGAAAGCCCGCGCGATGATCCGCCGCCGCTTCATCGCCATCACGGCATCGGCCCTTGCCACCCCATTGCAGGCCAAGGGAGGGCCCGGCATGATCCTGTGGCAGGGGCAAGGCTTCGGGGCCGCGCTGTCCTTGCGCCTTGCCGGGGCCGATCCCTTGGCCGCGCGCCGCATGTTCCTGCGGGTGGAACGCGAAATTGCCCGGATCGAGGGCCTGTTCAGCCTGCACCGCGATTCGGCGCTGACCCGGCTGAACCGGGATGGCCGGCTGGATTGGCCGGCGGAAGACATGGCTGCCATCCTGCACCTGAGCCGCAGGGTACATCAGGCAACCGGTGGCGCCTTTGACCCTACGGTGCAGGCCCTGTGGCAGGCGGTTGCCGCCGGAAGCAGCGGTCAGGATCTGCTGCCCCTTGCCCGCAGGGTGACCGGCTTTGACCGGGTAAATCTGGCAGATCACGCCATCCGCCTGGATTACGGTCAGGCGCTGACCCTGAACGGTGTGGCACAGGGCTGGGCGGCCGACAGGATCGCGGCCCTGCTGCGCGCGGGCGGATTTGGCCGGGCAATTGTCGACATGGGCGAAATCGCGGCGCTGGGCACGCCTGCGCCCGGCAGCGGCTGGGATATAGGCATGGCCGGACCCGATGGCACCCTGCTGGCGCGCACCCGGCTGGCCGACCGGGCGCTGGCCACCTCTTCCCCGCGGGGCACCCTCATCGGCGATGGCCAGCCGCATATCCTTGGTCCGCAGGGCCAGTCACCAATCTGGCAGACAGTTTGCGTCTCTGCCCCGCAAGCCGCTGTGGCAGATGCGCTTTCCACCGCCTTCTGCCTGATGGACCAATCCGCCATCGAAAAGGCCCTTGCCGCATTCCCCGGCGCACGGCTGGAACATCTGGCCTGAATGTCGCAGCCCCGCGATTGACTTTTGTTAAGGCCGGAGCGGCGGGCTTCCCTCACAGAAGGGTTACTGCAACCGCTCAGGGAAGGACCGATCGCCATGCGCGAAGTCATGACCAAGAGCATGGCCCGGAATATCTTTTACGGCGGGTCACTGTTCTTCATCGCCATCTTCGTGGGCCTCGCGGTCCACTCTCATTACTACATCGTCACCAGTTCCACCGACAAAGCCACGCTGACCGACAGCGTGGCGGCGGGCAAACACATCTGGGAAAAACATGCCTGCGTGAACTGCCACACCATTCTGGGCGAAGGCGCCTATTTCGCCCCCGAGCTGGCCAATGTGATGACCCGCTGGGGCGTTCAGGACGACCCGCAAGCTGCATTCGAGGCCCTGAAGGGCTGGATGGATGCCATGCCGTCGGGCATCGAAGGCCGGCGCCAGATGCCGAACTTTGGCCTGACAGACGAGGAGTATCGTCAGTTGGCCGATTTCCTGCTGTGGACCAACACGATCCGCGCGCAGGACTGGCCCCCGAATGACGCGGGCTGAGGAGAGATCATCATGAAATACCAAACGCAAAAAATCGCGCTGGCCTATTTCGCCGTGGCCATGGCGCTGTTTGCCGTGCAGGTCTCGATGGGGCTTGTGCTGGGATATATCTACATCCAGCCGAACTTCCTTTCGGAACTTCTGCCATTCAACGTGGGCCGGATGCTGCACACCAACAGCCTTGTCGTCTGGCTTCTGCTGGGCTTCTTCGGCGCCGCCTATTACCTTGTGCCCGAGGAATCGGAGCGCGAGATCCATTCCCCGATGCTGGCCTATCTTCAGCTCGCCATCTTCGTGATCGGCACGGCCGGCGTGGTTGTGACCTATCTGTTCAACCTGTTTGATGGCAACTGGCTTCTGGGCAACGAGGGCCGCGAATTCATCGAACAACCCAGATGGGTAAAGGTGGGCATCGTCGTCGCGGCGCTGATCTTTCTTTACAACATCTCGATGACCGTGCTCGCGGGCAAGAAAACCGCAATCACCAACATCCTGCTGCTTGGCCTTTGGGGGCTGGCGCTCTTGTTCCTTTTTGCCTTCTACAACCCCTCGAACCTTGCGCTGGACAAGCAATACTGGTGGTTCATCGTTCACCTCTGGGTCGAAGGCACCTGGGAACTGGTGATGGCCTCCATCCTTGCCTTCCTGATGCTGAAGCTGACGGGCGTTGACCGCGAGGTGGTGGAAAAATGGCTTTACGTAATTGTCGCCACGGCGCTGTTCTCGGGCATCCTTGGCACCGGTCACCATTACTACTGGATCGGCACGCCGGGTTACTGGCAGTGGATCGGATCGATCTTTTCTTCGCTGGAAGTGGTGCCGTTCTTCGGGATGATGGCCTTTGCCTTCGTGATGGTCTGGAAAGGCCGCCGCGACCACCCGAACAAGGCAGCCCTTCTGTGGTCGCTGGGCTGCGCGGTGCTGGCCTTCTTCGGGGCCGGGGTCTGGGGCTTTTTGCACACGCTGCACGGGGTGAACTACTATACCCACGGCACGCAGATCACCGCGGCGCACGGCCACCTTGCCTTCTACGGCGCTTATGTCTGCCTCAACCTTGCGATCATCAGCTATGCGATGCCGATCCTGCGTGGGCGCGATCCCTATAACCAGGTTCTGAACATGGCCTCGTTCTGGCTGATGTCGGGTGGCGTGGTGTTCATGACCTTCACGCTGACCTTCGCCGGCACGGTGCAGACACACCTGCAACGCGTGATGGGCGAAGGCTACATGGATGTGCAGGATCAGTTGTGGATCTTCTACGCCATGCGCTTCGGATCGGGCATCGCCGTGGTCCTTGGGGCAATCCTGTTCATCTATGCCGTGACAATGCCCCGGCGCGAGGTGATCGAGCCCGGCCTCCAGAGCCCTGCGGAGTGAGGACGATGGATGGAACCCGTAACCTGAAGGGGGCGGCACATGCCCCCTTCTACCTGCCCCAGGGCGACGAGTGTGACGTGTTCGCCGCCGCTGCCGCCAATGACCTGCCGATCCTGCTGAAGGGCCCGACAGGCTGTGGCAAGACGCGTTTTGTGGCCCATATGGCGGCACAGCTTGGCCGGCCGCTTTACACCGTAGCCTGCCATGATGACCTTTCGGCCGCCGACCTGATCGGCCGCTATCTGCTAAAGGGCGGCGAGACGGTCTGGGTCGATGGCCCGCTGACCCGCGCCGTGCGCGAAGGGGCGATCTGCTATCTGGATGAGGTGGTGGAGGCCCGCAAGGACGTGACCGTTGTTCTGCACCCGTTGACTGATGATCGCCGCATCCTGCCGATCGACCGCACCGGCGAGGAGCTGGAGGCCGCCCCCGGCTTCCTGCTGGTGGCAAGCTACAACCCCGGGTATCAGAATATCCTGAAAACGCTGAAACCTTCGACCCGGCAGCGTTTCGTTTCGCTGGAATTCACCTTCCCCCGGCCTGAACATGAAATTCCGGTGGTCGCCCATGAAAGCGGCCTGCCCGAAGATCGCGTGGCACCCCTTGTCCGTCTGGCAGGAAAGCTGCGGGCGATGAAGGGGCAGGATCTGGAGGAAGGCGTTTCGACCCGTCTTGTCGTCTATACCGCCACGCTGATCGCGGGCGGCATGCCCGTCGAACGCGCCATCCAAGCGGCGATGATCGAACCTTTGACGGACGATCCGGATGTGAAGGCCGGGCTCCGCGATCTTGTGACCGCCGTTTTCGGGTGAGGCCGGCCATGTCACGGATCGAATTCGAGCCATGGGAACCCGAGGAAACCGTCGGGAAACTGTGGCACGCCTTTGCCAGCCGTCTGGACGCTGATCCCGTCCACGACGGAGCCCGTGTCCCGCTGTCATCGGTGGGCGGACGGCTGGCAGTTCTGTTTCGCGGTCTGGGTGGAGATCCGGCCGTGGAACTGAAGGCGGTGGCCGAGGAGACCAGCCACCATCGCCTTTCCCTGATGCGTCGGCTGGGCACCTGGGCCGAAACGGCCCCGCGCGCCAGCTTTGACGGCGCAGCCCTGCGCCTGCCCGAATCCCTGGCCGTTTTTCCGGCGGCCGAGGCGAATGCCGCACTTTACATCTGGCTGGCTGCGGCGGCCGCCCACGCGGGGGGTTTTGTGCACCGGGATGATCCGATGCACGCCGATCTTGCCGCCCTTTCCGCCGCGCAGGACATGGTCACGGCTACCCTTGCCGATGCCCCGGGCTTTCGCGCGCTTTATGCCGATCTGGCCGCTGCCATCCTGTCACAACGCCGCACAGCGCCCCTGCCACAGGCCGAAGCCATGGTCGAAGCGGTGATCCGGCACCTGCTGGGCGATCCCGCCCCGCTGTCCGCCCGCGCCAAGGCGCTGCTGGCGGCGATCGATGGCCACGATTATTCCGCCATCCCGGCTGCGCCGCGCGGCTACCGCCCGTTCCGCCCGGTGGCCCTGTGGCCTGACCTGCGGGCGCTTGAAACCTCGGTTGCAACGGCCGTGGAAACCCGCGCCACCGACGGCACAGCCGAAGAAGGCGAAGGCCGCACCCACCGCGCCCGCCGCCGCAAGGCCGATCAGGCCGAACGCAACGATAGTTTCATCCTGCACAAGTTCGAGGCCATCCTCAGCTGGGCAGAGTTCGTGAACCTGAACCGCCGCGTCGAGGATGACGATCAGGACGACGCCAGAAAGGCGGCCGACGACCATGAGGAAATCGGGCTTGGGCAATTGTCCAGGGCCCCCGCCACCCGACTGAAACTGCACCTTGATCTTGCGCCCGAAGATGTGGAGCGCGAGGCGCTTTCAGGCACCGCCACCTACCCTGAATGGGATGTGCGCACGGCAAGCTACCTTCCGGCCCATGCAAGAGTTCTTCACAGCCGGATCGATGCAAGCGCTGCCACGCCCCAGTTTCGGGACGACCCGCGCGCGAAAGCGCGTATCCGCGCCGTTCGCCGCCAGTTCGAGGCTCTGCGTCCCAGCCGAATTTCGACCCCTGGCCACCCGGATGGCGATGAGCTTGATACGGATCGCGCCGTAAGGGCGCGGGTCGATTTTCTTGCCTGCGGCGATGGCACAGACCGCGTCTGGCGCCAGACCCGTGCCGAAAAACGGGATCTGGCCGTGTCGATCCTGCTGGATGTTTCACGCTCTACCGAAAGCGCCCTTCCGGGCCACGGCCACGGCGGCCGGTCGGTGATCGAGGTGGAACGCGAGGCGCTGGCCGCGCTGTCCTGGGGGCTGAACGCCATTGGCGACGATTTCGCCATTCACGCCTTTTCATCACTGAAGCGAAACCGGGTCTTCGTGCAATGCGCCAAGGATTTCGGCGAACCGATGTCGGATATGGTCGAAGCAAGGATCGCCGCGCTGCGGCCGGGACATTACACCCGGCTGGGGGCAGCCATCCGGCATGTGTCGAAAGGCCTGTCGGAACAGGCCCGGCGGCGGCGTCTGCTGTTGGTGATCACCGATGGAAAGCCCAACGATCTGGACCATTACGAAGGCCGCCACGGTATCGAAGACAGCATGATGGCGGTGCGAGAGGCCCGCAGGGCCGGTCATTCCGTCTTTGGCATCACGGTCGACCGCGATGGCAAGGCGTGGTTTCCGCGTATTTTCGGGCAGGGTGGCTTTGCGCTGATCCCCGAACCGGACCGTCTGACACAGGCGCTGCCGATGATCTATCGCCAGCTTGTTACCGGATGACCGCCCCGCCCGCCCGGACTGTCCCACCGGGGGAACCCCGGGGCGTCTTTGACGACCTGCCGGGCCATCTGATGATGTGGGTGCTGATCATATCCGAACTCCTGGTCTTTGGCGCGGGCCTTCTGGCCTTCATGGCCGTGCGCGCCACCGATCCCACCGGCTTTGCCGAGGCGCAATCGCACCTGCACCGCATGGGGGCCGGGATCAACACGGTGCTGCTGGTCACCTCGGGCTGGCTGGCCGCCCTTGCCCTGCGCGCGGCCGAGGCGGGACAGACTGCGCGCCTGCGCGGATTGCTGGCCGGGGCATCCGCCTTCGGCGTCTTGTTCCTGATCCTGAAGGCAAGCGAATACCATGATCTTTTCGCCGCCGGGATCGGGTTTGAAACCCATGCCTTCTTTACCTTCCACTTGCTACTGACCGGCTTTCACGCCGCCCATGTGGCTGCCGGCATCCTGCTTCTGGCACTGGTCGGCTGGATCGCCACCCCCCGCGCGGTCGAGGCGGGGGCGGCCTTCTGGCATATGGTCGATCTTGTCTGGGTGCTGCTGTTTCCGGTGGTGTATCTGCTATGATCCTGACGCGCGCCTATCTGGCCCTGCTGGCCCTTTCCGCCGCATCGACCCTTGTGGCGGCGGCGGGTCTTTCGGGGCGCTGGCTGGCGCTTCTGGTGCTGACGCTGGCCTGGGGCAAGGCGCGACTGATCCTGAACCGCTATCTGGGCCTTGCGCAGGCCCCCGGAATAGCCCGGGGCTTCGCGCTGGTGTTGGCGATCTACATGGTGATCCTGACGGTGCTTGCCGCGCTTGCCGATCCGGGGCAGGTCTAGGGGCATGGACTGGATCGAATTCGCCCTTGCCATGAGCCTGTTTCTGGGCTCGCACCGCATTCCCGCAGCGCTTGGCGTGAAAGATGCGCTGGTGGCCCGGCTGGGGGCACGCGGCTATGCGCTGGTGTTTTCCATTCTGTCGCTGGGGCTGCTCTGGTGGGTGATCGCCGCCGCGGGACGGGCGCCCTTCGTGCCCGTCTGGGATCAGGCGGAATGGCACCGGCTGGCGGTAAACGTGGCAATGCCCGCGGCCATCGGCCTTGCGGCTTTTGGTATCGCCGCCCCCAATCCCTTTGCCTTCGAAGGCCGTGCGACCGGCTTCAACCCGGACCGCCCCGGCATAGCCGGTGTCACGCGCCAACCGCTGCTGTGGTCGCTGGCGCTATGGTCGGGGGCGCATCTACTGCCCAATGGCGATCTGGCCCATATCCTGCTGTTCGGGCCATTCCTTGCCTTTTCGCTGATCGGGATGCCCATGGTGGAGCGACGCCGCAGCCGCCTGATGGGCACCGACGCATGGCAAAGGCTGACCGCCCATACCGGCCTTGTGCCCTTTGCAGCGCTGGTGCAGGGCAGATGGCGGCCGTGGGGCCTGCCGTCACCTTCCCGGCTGGCCATAGCGCTTGGGGGCTGGGCGGCAGTCTGGCACCTGCACGGCCCCGTCATCGGGGTCTGGCCCGGGCTTTAGTCGCAAAACGCCGCTGCAAAGGGGGCGGGCAGATCGAACTCTGCCAAGGCCCGCGCCCGCGCCATGGCCGACATCTTCCGCGCGGTCTTGCGCACGATATCCAGCAGCGTATCCGTATCACGGCCACTGGCGAACCCGCCCAGATACCAGCGGATGAAGGTAAAGCAGATCACATCCTCAAGCGCCTGCACCTCGGGGTCGCGCTTCAGCCCCTCTTTGCGCAACAGCACGCCGGCCCTGTCACAATCGGCCGGCGGATAGCCGGCGTCGGCCATGATCTGACCCACCCGCGCCCCGTGCCGGCGGCCCTGTTCCCGCCGCCACGCATGATAGCCTTCCTTGCCTTCGGGGAAATCCGATCTGGGCATGGCCCAGCGTTCGACATGCTGGCCCCGTGCGGCAATCTTCAGCACATCACTGGCATCGGGGAACAGCCGGTCCAGTTCCGCCGTCATCCGCTGGCCATAAAGCAGGGCAGCGGGCTGGCCCTCTTCCAGACCTGGATCGGCGGCATTGGCCGCGTCAATGGCCAGAAGCGCCCGCACAAGACGATCCGACATGCCCGTCAGCCCTTGGCCCAGGCCAGAGCCGGGTCTTCCTCGACATAATTGCGCAGCGATCCGACATCGCTGATCAGCGCGACATTCTGCCGGATCTGGACGCCCTGATCCTTGAGCCGGGCAAAGGCGCGGCTCAGGCTTTCGGGTTTCATCCCCAGTCGTCCGGCAATCAGCACCTTGTCATAAGGCAGCGTCACCTCGCAGGCCCCATCGGGGCAAGAGGCGAGTTCCAGCAGGAATTCCGCCACCCGCTGCGCGCCGGTCTGCGCTTTCAGCTGCTCCACCTGCCCGACAAGGTTGTGCAGATGCGCAAAGGTTGCCGACAGGATCGAAATCGCCACCTCGGGGTTTTCACGGATCTGGCGCAGGAAACTGTCCGCCTCGATCCGGATCAGGGTGCAATCCGTGACCGCCTCGGCGGCCACGGGATAGGTATCGTGGCGAAAGGCCACCGCCTCGCCAAAGCTGGAACCGTTGGTGAAGACACTGACCACCGCCTCGGCCCCGTTCGGCGCGATGCGATACAGCTTTACCCAGCCTTCGGCGACGATATAGATCGCACTGGCCCGTTCGCCTTGTAGAAAGATCGTGGCCCCGCGGTCGAAGGTCCGCGTCCGGGCCGAAGCCAGCACCGCCTGCGCCACGCCTTCCGGCGCGGTCGCCAGCAAAAGGGATCGGCGCGCAAGGGCGATGTGTTCGGGTTTCATCACAGTCTCTCCGTCATTTCCGGAACCATGCGCACACGATCAAAGGGATGACCGGGCGGTTGGTGCCTTACAGATTCGGGCACGGTCTAACATCGCGTTGTGATGCGCAGGATGACATGGATCACGCCCGAAGGGCAACGAAACCCGGATCGGGCCGGATCACACGCTTGATCCGCGCACCAGAAGTTCCGGCTCTATCTCTATCCGCGCAGGGTCCGTCTGTGCCCCGGAAAACAGGTCGACGATCAGCCCCGCCGCACGGGCACCGATGTCGCGCGGGAAAGGGTTGATCGTGGTCAGCGTCGGCACCGAAACCGCGCCAATCTCGTAATCTCCGAAACCGGCGATCGAGATCCGGCCGGGCACATCCACACCCCGGCGCTGGCATTCCGTCAGCGCCCCGAAGGCCGACAGGTCAGAGACGCAGATCACCGCCTGCGTATCGGGCAGGCTGTCCAGAAGCCGCCCCATGGCATCGGCCCCTTCGCGCATCGAGATCGGCGGCGCCCCCGCCGCGATCAGCCGCGATGCATCCAGCCCATGCGCCCGCATGGCGGCAATAAAGCCGGACCGCCTGTCTGTCCCGCGCGTATCACGGTCGGCATCGCCGCCGATGAAGGCGATCCGCGTCACCCCGCGGGCAACGAAATGATCCACCATGCCGCGCACCGCATCGGCGTTGGAAAACCCCACCACATGCCCCAGCGGCGCTTCGGGCAGATCCCATGTCTCGATCACCGGAATGCCGGCATTTTCCAGCAGGCGGCGCGCGCGTTCCGTATGGCGCCCGCCGGTGACAACAATCGCTTCGGGGCGGCGGCGCAAAAGCTGTTCGATCAGGCGCTCTTCTTCGACAATATCGTAATTCGTATAGCCCAGAAGGATTTGCAGCCCGCGTTCCTTCAATCCGTCGGAAAGCCCGCCGACGGTATCGGCAAAATTGGCATTGTTGATCGACGGGATGGTCACGGCCACGAAATTCGTGCGCTGCGACCGCAG
This sequence comes from Paracoccaceae bacterium, assembly GCA_023260935.1. Lineage (GTDB taxonomy): Bacteria > Pseudomonadota > Alphaproteobacteria > Rhodobacterales > Rhodobacteraceae > Pseudotabrizicola. The sequence goes on along the minus strand of JALQTL010000412.1, from coordinate 3,536 downwards.
GTTGGATGCGGTGCTGTCAAAGACATATCCCAGATCTTCCGCCACCTTCAGGATGGCGCCCCGCGTCGCCTCGCTGACCGAGGTATCCTGCTTGAACGCCCGGCTGACCGTCATCGGGGAAACCCCCGCAACGCGGGCGACATCGGCCATGGTGGGGGGCTTGCGGGGTGTGGTCATGCCAGTGTGGTATCGATACCGCAGGGCCCTGTCCAGCCAGCAGGCTTAAAGCGGAAAGCTGTGTGCCGTGGTGACATGGTGATGAATCCGCCCGGAGAAAAAGCGTTGCAGCACGGCTTCGGTCGCCGCCCGGCCTTCCTTGCGGATCGGATGATCCAGAAAGGCCGTGACGGTTGCCATATCCGGCCAGTCGATCGCGAGGATCAGCGGGAATTCGGGGGCGCCTTCGTCGCGGTCTTCGGCAAAGGTCACATGCACGGCCAAGGCACCGGGAAAGCGCTTCCAGACCGGCAGAATCTCGGCAAGGACGGCAGCGCGAAACGCCTCGGTCTGGCCGGGGTGGATGCTGCCTTCAAACAGCGCGTAACGGGTAATCATCTGAACTTTTCCTTTTCCGGGCCCTTGAAGAATTCCATCAGCGCTGCCTGATCCTCTCCGCCCAGACCGGCGGCGGTCAGCATGCGATGCACTTCGGCGCACAGCGCCGTCAGCGGCATGGCGGTATGGGTCAGTCGGGCCAGATCCTGCGCGCCGTTCAGATCCTTCACCATGTTGTCGATCCGGCCCGTGCGCCGGTAATCGCGCGCGGCAAAGCGTGGCATGTATTCTTGCAGCAGCGCGCTGTCAGCCCGCCCGCCCTTCAGCGCGCGGGGTATCATCGTGGCATCCACACCCGCCGCTTCGGCCAGCGCCGTGGCCTCTGCCACGGCCATGAAGTTCAGCCCGCACAGCACCTGGTTGATCAGCTTCGTGGTCTGGCCCGCACCGGGGCCGCCCATCCGGGTCTGGTTTGCGGCAACCTGCGAAAGGATCTCTTGCGCCTCGGCCACGTCTTCGGGGGTGCCGCCCTGCATCAGGGTCAGCTCGCCTGTCGCGGCCTTGGGGATGCCGCCCGACAGCGGGCTGTCAACCCAGCGGAGCCCCCGGGCCGCGGCATCGGCGGCCAGCGACTTTGTCGCTTCGGGGTCAATGGAGGACATGTCGATGATCAGGGTTCCCGGGGCTGCCCCTTCGGCTACGCCACCCGGGCCAAAGACCGCCGCGCGCACGATATGAGGGGCGTTGAGGCTCAGGATGACGGCGCCACAGGCCCGCCCGGCGTCGGCCGCACTGGCGGCGGCCATGGCCCCCGCGGAAACCAGCGCGTCCACCTTTGCAGGGTCAAGGTCGAACACGGTCAATGCGGTGCCGACGGCCAGCAAGCGGGTGCCGATGGCCCCGCCCATGGCCCCTGCGCCAATCAGCGCGATGCTTCTGGTCATGCCTGCGATCCTTTGAAATGGGGGGCGATGCGGTCGATGATGCCCGCCAACGGCTGGTCGATGGAAACGGTCAGCGCCTCGTCCGGGCCGGGGGGTTCCAGTGCCGCGAACTGGCTGTCCAACAAACTGGGCGGCATGTAATGCCCTTGCCGCTGCGCCATGCGGCCGGCGATCAGATCACGGTCGCCGGCAAGGTGGATGAACCGCACCGGACCCCCCGCCCCTTCCCTGATCCGGTCGCGATAGACCCGGCGCAGCGCCGAACAGCCGATGATCATCGGCGCCTCGTCCCGCAGCTTCTGCGCGACGCGGTCAAGCCATGGCCAACGGTCGGCATCCGTCAGCGCAATGCCGGCAGCCATCTTGGCCACATTTTCGGCCGGGTGCAGATCGTCGCCATCGCGATAGGGCAGCCCAAGGCGCTGCGCCAGCGCCGCGCCCACGCTGGATTTGCCGCAGCCCGACACACCCATGATGACAATGCGCAAAGGGCAATCGCCGGTCATAGCGATGCCGTGATCCCGCCATCGACATACAGGATGTGCCCGTTCACAAAGCTGGCAGCGTCCGATGCAAGGAAGATGCAGGCGCCTTGCAATTCCTTCACATTGCCCCAGCGCCCTGCCGGGGTGCGCTTTTCCAGCCAGGTGGTAAAGGCCGGGTCAGCCACCAGCGCCGCATTCAGCGGCGTGTCGAAATACCCGGGCGCAATGGCATTGCAGTTCAGCCCGTGGCGGGCCCAATCCGTGGCCATGCCCTTTGTCAGGTTGCCCACAGCGCCCTTCGTGGCCGTATAGGGGGCGATCGACGGGCGCGCCAGCGCGGTCTGCACTGACGCGATGTTGATGATATGGCCCCGCCCGCGCTTGATCATATGCCGGGCCACCGCCTGCCCGACATGAAAGACCGAGGCGATGTTGGTCTGCAACAACCGATCGAACGCATCGGCAGGGAAATCCTCCAACGGCGCGCGGTGCTGCATGCCGGCGTTGTTCACCAGAATGTCGATGATCTTGCCTTCGGCTTCGAACCCGTCCACCGCGGCACGCACAGCTTCGTGGTCGGTGGCATCAAAGGCCAGCGTTTCTGCCCCCGGAATGCGGGCGGCAGCGGCAGCGAGCTTCGCCGGATCGCGCCCGTTCAGCACCACCCGGCACCCGGCCGCCGCAAGCCCTTCGGCCAGCGCAAAGCCGATGCCCTGCGACGAACCCGTGATCAGCGCGCGGCGCCCGGTCAGATCGAACAGTTGAAAGCCCACACGCATCTCCCTTTCGAAATCGCTCTCGACAAGTCTTGTCTGCCCCGTTTATGTTATCGATAACAAACACTGTCAAGCATCTGCGGAGCGATCATGTCAAAGCCCCACGTCCTTCAGGTCGGCGCCTACCCGGAATGGGATCAGGTGCCGCTGGATGGAATCTTCCACATGCACCGGTATTTCGAAGCCGCGGACAAGGCCGCCTTTCTGGCCGAGGTCGGCCCGAAGGTGCGCGCCATCGCCACCCGCGGAGAGTTGGGGGCCAATGCCGAACTGATCGCCGCCTGCCCGAATCTCGAAATCATCAGCGTCTATGGCGTGGGCTATGATGCGGTGGATCTGTCGGCCGCCCGGGCGCGCGGCATCCGCGTGACCAATACCCCTGACGTGCTAACAGATGATTGCGCCGATCTGGCGGTGGCCATGCTGCTGGCCCTGTCGCGCGGCGTGATCGGGGCCGAGGCATGGGTACGCTCTGGCGCGTGGGCGGAAAAAGGTGGCTATCCCTTGCAGCGCAAGGTTTCGGGCAAGCGGGTCGGCATTCTGGGGCTGGGGCGCATTGGGGCGGCCATTGCCCGCCGGCTGCAAGGGTTTGACATGACCATCAGCTATTCGGGCCGCGCGCCCAAGGAAACCCCGCCCGGCTGGACCTTCGTGGCCGACCCGGTCACGCTGGCAGGGCAGGTGGATTACCTTGTTGTTGCGCTGTCGGCCACGGCGCAGACCCGGCACATCGTGAATGCAGACGTGCTGAAGGCGCTTGGCCCCGATGGTATGCTGATCAACATCAGCCGCGCCCCCAATGTGGATGAAGAGGCGCTGCTGGACGCGCTGGAAGG
>JALQTL010000408.1 GCA_023260935.1 Paracoccaceae bacterium | reverse complement strand
CGATCGAGTGGGACGAGGCGGCCGAAGAGGCTGCCGCCGCCGCCCGCAAGATGGCGGTCGATCCGCCAGCCGCCACGGCGCATTGATCGGCGGGCAGGCTGTGATCTTTGGGGGCGCGGTTTCGGCCGCGCCCCTTTTCATGCGCCGGTGCCTGTCTTGGGGCAGGGAAGCGGCAGCCGGGCTGGCCCCGACTTTCCGTTTCTGAAACAAAATCATGGAACTGTTTTTGCTTCGCGCATAATCTGCCGCCAACGCACTGGGTCAGTGCTTGTGACGGAGTGAAACGAATGACGACCAAGGCGACCACCAAGACAGGCCCCAAGGGCATTCCCGCCCCCAAGCCCCGCGCAACCGCTGCCGTTGCGGCGAACGAGAGCGCGGCCACTACCGCGCCTACAGCTGACGGGGCAGAAAAGGCCACGGCGCTGAAGTTGCGTGAACTGGTGGACCGGGTGGTGGGTGCCACCGGTGCCAAGAAAAAGGTTGCAAGGGAACTGGTCGAGGCGACGCTGGCCCAGCTTGGCGCGGCCCTTGCCAAGGGAGAAGAGCTTAACCTTCCCGGCGTGGGCAAGGTGCGCGTCGCCAAATCGGCTGACAAGGCAGGCCGTTCGCTGATGACACTGAAAGTCCGTTCCGCAGGGGCGGCAAAGGCGAAAGAGCCCCTTGCAGAGGTCGTGGAAGACGTCTAAGACACCGCCAACGGGCGATTAGCTCAGCGGTAGAGCGCTTCGTTCACATCGAAGATGTCAGCGGTTCAAATCCGTTATCGCCCACCATTATACCTGGAAAGCGCAGCCCAGACGGCTGCGCTTTCTGCTTTCGGGAAAGCCTTTGCGACCCCTTGCCCAAAGCGATTTAAGCCGCTACATGGGCGGCGTCGGGTGATTAGCTCAGTTGGTAGAGCGCCTCGTTTACACCGAGGATGTCGGGAGTTCGAGTCTCTCATCACCCACCATTCCCACCGCTCCCTTTTCCATACCACTGTGCCTGCTGCATTTTTCTTGTGGCGGTCCGGCAGGCAAGTTTGCAACCAGACGGGTTGAACCTTCGGCGGGGGCGGGGCAGTCTGACCTCGGAATGGGCGCGGCGCCAGATGGCCCCCGGTGCCCAAGACGATAGTAACGAGGGAGAAGGCCATGAGGCCCTATGACAACCGGGCCTGGCTGCTGTTGCTGCCGGCATTTGCCTTGCTGGGCGTGGTGGGGGCGGTGCCCTTGCTGGCTGTCATCAATTACGGTTTTCACGACATCTTCACCCTGTCTGATGTGCATTGGGTGGGGGTGGAATGGTTCCAGACCATCCTGCAATCCGAAAGGTTTCTTGCCTCGCTGGGGCGCAGCCTGCTGTTTTCCGCGCTTGTCCTTGCGGTTCAGGTGCCGCTGGGAATCGCCGTGGCGCGGCTGCTGCTGACCTGTGGGCGTGGCGCGGTCTGGGGGCTGATGTTGTGCGCGCTGCCGCTGGTGGTGCCGTGGAACATGATCCCAATGCTTTGGCTTGGTCTGGTCAATCCGCAGACGGGGCTGCTGGGGCCGGGGCTGGCGGGGCTTGGCTTTGACTACAAGTTCACCGCCCTGCACACTTGGGCGCTGCTTCTGGTGATGGATACATGGCACTGGCTGGGGCTGGTGGTGGTGCTGGCCTATGCCGGGCTGTCGGCGATTCCCCCGGCCTACCGGCAGGCCGCCGCGATTGATGGCGCCTCTCGCTGGGCGGTCTTTCGCCATATCGAACTGCCGCGCATCACCGGGGCACTGGCCATCGTTTTTCTGCTGCGCTTTGTCGACAGCTTCATGATCTATACCGAGGCATTTGCCATAAATGCCGGGGGGCCTGGGGACGCCACGCGCTTTCTTTCCATTGAACTGGGAGAAGAAATCAAGGGCTTTTCCTATGGTCAGGCGGCCGCGCGGGCGACGCTTTACTTCCTGATCATCCTTTGTGTGGTCTGGGCCTTTGTCATTGCCACCCGCCGCCGCGAAGGAGAGGGGGCATGATCCGCGCCCTTGCCCTGATCGCGCTTGCGGGCTTCATCCTGCTGCCCCTGACGCAGGCCCTGATCCTGTCTTTTACCGCCACCCTGCCCAAGGATGGCGTGGCTGAAGGCACGATGGGGCTGATGAATTATGCCAATGTCCTCGGGTCGCCGGAACTGCGGGCCTCGATGGTCAATTCCGCCGTCTATGTGCTGGTGAATGTGGTCTTGTGCATCAGCATCGGCCTGCCGGCAGCCTATGCGCTGGCGCGGCACCGTTTTCTGGGCGACCGGCATTTCCTGCTGGCGATCCTTGTATTCCGGGTGACGCCGCCGGTGGTTCTGTCACTGCCGATCTTCATCCTGTTTTCGGCGCTGGGGCTGGTGAATTCGCCGCTTGGCATTGCACTGGTGCATTGCCTGTTCAACCTGCCGGTGGCGATCTGGATTCTGGAAAGCTTCATCCGCGCCGTGCCGCGCGAACTGGACGAAACCGCCTTTCTGGATGGCCATTCGGGCGCGTCATTCTTCTTTCGCCACCTGATCCCTGCGATTGCGCCCGGGATCGGGGTGGCGGCCTTCTTCTGCTTCATCTTTTCCTGGGTCGAGGTGGTTTTCGCCCGCATCCTGACGGTCACGGCCGGCAAGCCTATCACCATGGCGATCAATGCCATGTTCGGCTTTCAGACCGATATCGGCATGGTGATGGCCATGACCTGCCTGTCGCTTCTGCCGGGGCTTGGGATGATCTGGCTGGTGCGCAACCATCTGGCCCGCGGCTTCACCCTGCGGGCCTGATCCCTGACGCCCCTTGACCATCGGCCCGCGACGGGCCAAACCGCCGCCATGGTGCCCTTGGACAAACTTGCCCTGATCACGCAGCGCTTCGAATATCTCGAGGCGCGGCTGAATGCCGGCGCCACCCCGGCCGAAATTGCCAGCCTGTCACGCGAATATTCCGACCTGAAGCCCGTGGTGGACCAGATTGCCGCCTATCGCACTGCCCTGCATGATCTGGACGAGGCCGAAGGCTGGCTGGCCGATCCCGAAATGAAGGCCCTTGCCGAAGAGGAATTGCCCCGGCTGAAGGCCCGCATCCCGGAAATGGAAGCCGCCCTTCGGCTGGCGTTGCTGCCTAAGGACGCGGCCGATGCTCGGCCGGCCATCCTTGAAATCCGTCCCGGCACCGGGGGAGAGGAGGCCAGCCTTTTCGCCGCCGATCTGCTGCGCATGTATCAGCGCTATGCCGAACGCATGGGCTGGCGATTTGACATTCTGGAACAGCAGCTTTCCGATCTGGGCGGCATCCGCGAGGTGACGGCCCATATTCAGGGGGATGGTGTCTTTGCCCGGCTGAAGTATGAAAGCGGCGTGCATCGCGTGCAGCGCGTGCCGGAAACCGAGGCGGGCGGGCGCATCCACACCAGTGCCGCCACCGTGGCCGTCTTGCCCGAGGCGGAAGAGGTGGATATCGACATTCCCGCCGCCGATATCCGGATTGATACGATGCGGTCCAGCGGGGCAGGGGGGCAGCACGTCAACACCACGGATTCGGCGGTGCGCATCACGCACCTGCCGACCGGCATCGTTGTGACAAGCTCGGAAAAATCGCAGCACCAGAACCGGGCCATTGCCATGCAGGTGCTGCGCGCCCGGCTGTATGAGGCGGAGCGCGAGCGGATAGATCAGGCGCGCTCGGCCGATCGCAAGGCGCAAGTCGGGTCGGGCGACCGGTCCGAACGTATCCGCACCTACAACTTCCCGCAGGGGCGAATGACCGATCACCGCATCAACCTGACGCTTTATGCCCTGCCGCAGATCATGGCCGGCGATCTCGGCGATGTGATCGATGCGCTGGTGGCCGATGATCAGGCCCGCAAACTGGCCGAGGCCGGGGTTTGACAGCGCTTTCCGCCCTTCTTGGCAGGGCTGCTTCACGGCTGCGGGGGGCGGGCATCGACAATGCCATGGGCGATGCCCGCGCGCTTCTGTCCCATGCGGCGGGCATCGCCCCCGACCGGCTGACGCTTCACCTGAACGACCCCGCGGATGATGGGCTTCAGCGCCGGTTTGAAGACCTGCTAACCCGGCGCCTTGCTCGCGAACCGGTTTCGCATCTGGTGGGCGGACGGCTTTTCTGGGGCCGGCGCTTTGCCGTGACGCCCGATGTGCTGGACCCCCGCCCCGAAACCGAGGTGCTGGTGGCCGAAGCGCTGAGCGCGCCGTTTCAGCGTGTGCTGGATCTTGGCACCGGGTCGGGTTGCATCCTTCTGACGCTTCTGGCCGAACGGCCGCGGGCCACCGGCCTGGGGGTCGATCTTTCCCCCCTCGCGCTGAAGGTGGCGGCCCTCAATGCCACCTCGCTTGGTCTGGCAGACCGGGTGGATTGGGCAGCGGGAAGCTGGTTTTCCCCGGTCAGCGGAGTATTTGATCTGATCGTGTCGAACCCGCCCTACATTGCAGCCGATGAAATGGCAGGCCTTGCGCCAGAGGTGCGGCTGCACGAACCCGGCATGGCACTGACCGATGGCGCCGACGGGCTGTCGGCCTATCGCGCGATCCTGTCCGGGGCGGGGGCGCATCTGGCCGAAGGCGGCAGGATACTGCTTGAAATCGGGCCCACGCAGGCGGCGGCCGTGTCCTCTCTGGCACGCGATGCCGGGTTCCACAGCCTGCGCGTGCTACCCGATCTGGATGGCCGTGACCGCGTGGTGGTTGCCGCCCGGGCCTGATCCTTGCGGGAAATCGGCCACATTCCGCGGGCATGCGGGCGGAAAATCGGGGAAATGCGTGCAATTTCGGTAGAATCGGCTTGTCAGCCCCCGCGTGGCATGTTTACTCAGGCGCCATGGCATCTGCGGATGGCGGGATCTTTGCTCGCCCCCTTCGTGCCCTAACCCGACCTTGCCTGACCTTCTCCCCACCAGGGTGGCGCAGATCCTGCGCAGCGCGAAGGCAAGATCGGATCATCTGGATCAAAGGACAAGATGCGCTCTTCCAAGTCCCGCTCGCGTTCCAAGCAGAACCGCCCGCGTTCCTTAGGCAACATCATCAACCGCGTCTTCGACAGCTCTGGCCCCGAAGGCAAGGTGCGCGGCACGCCGCAGCAGATCATCGAGAAGTATCAGGTGCTCGCCCGCGACGCCCAGCTTTCGAATGACCGGGTGGCAGCCGAGAATTTTCTTCAGCATGCCGAGCATTACACCCGCATGCTGGCCGAAGCGCAGCGCGAAATGGCCGCCGAACAGGAAGCCCGCCAGCAGCAGTATCAGCAGAATGGCAACGGCAATTCCGGCGGAAACCAGGGGGGCAATGGCGGCAATCGTGACCGCGACGGCCGCGATTTCCGCGACAACCGCGAAGGACGGGAGCGGGGATCGTGGCGCGATGACCGCGCGCAAGATCCCGGCGCGGGCGATCAGCCCGATGTGCCCGCGGTGATCGATCTGTCGGAAGACAGCGGCTCTGCCCTTGTGGAAACGCCCGAAGCCCGCGACAGCGATGCCCCGGCCGAAGGAGGCCGCCGCGAAGAGCGCAGCCGCCGCGAAGACCGTGGCCGGCGTGACCGGCGCGACCGTGGCCCGCGCCCGGAACGAGAAGCCGCCCCAGCTGACGCCGCGCCTGCTTCCGCCCCTGCTGCGGCGTCACCGGCTGCCCCGGAAGCAATCCCGGAACAACCCGCAGCTGGTGCGGCCGAAACTCCGGCCCCGGCGGCAGAGGCAAAGCCCCGCCGTCCCCGCGCGCCAAAAAAGCCAAAGGCCGAGGCAACGGAACCCGAAGGCAAGGCCGGCCCCAAAGAGGCTGCCGAATAGGCCCGCAACCGCCGGCTTTCCATAGCATCCGAAAAGGGCGCCCTTCCCGGCGCCCTTTTTCATGTCATCGGCTGGCGATCGCCCGGGCAAGTGCGCAGAACGCCTCCAGCCCGATCTCTTCCGCCCGGGCCGTGGGGGCGATACCAAGGCCCGTCAGCAGGGCTTCCACGTCACCGCCCAATCCCTTTAGGCTGGATCGCAGCATCTTGCGCCGCTGGTTGAAGGCCATTGCCGTGACCCGCGACAGAACTGCCGGATCGGCCGGAAACCGCGGGGTCTCCAGCCGTTTCAGATGCACCACAGCCGAATGAACCTTCGGGGCGGGCGTAAAGGCTTCGGGCGGCAGGTGCATGACGATCTTCGGCTCGCTGCGCCATTGCGCCAGCAGCGCCAGCCGTCCGTAATGGTCGCTTCCCGGCCGCGCCACGATGCGCTCTGCCACCTCTTTCTGGAACATCAGCGTCAGGCTTTCCCAGAACGGCGGCCATGTCGGGGGCGACAGCCAGCGGATCAGCAGCTCGGTCCCCACATTATAGGGAAGGTTGGCAATGATCCGGATCGGGGGCGTCAGATGCGCCAGAACGTCGACTTCCAGCGCATCGCCGTTGATCACGCTCAACCGGCCCGGGAAGGCACGGGCAATCTCTTCCAGCGCGGGCATGCAGCGGGGGTCTTTTTCCACCGCCAGCACATGCCGCGCGCCCTCGGCCAGCAGCCCGCGCGTCAGGCCACCCGGCCCGGGGCCCACCTCCAGCACGTCGCAGGCCGAAAGATCCCCCGCCATCCGCGCGATCTTGGCGGTCAGGTTCAGGTCCAGCAGAAAGTTCTGCCCCAGTTGCTTGCGCGCCACCAGATCATGGGCGCGGATCACCTCGCGCAGGGGTGGCAGACCGTCGATGGTGCCCAAGACTTTCCCCTTCATCTGTTCAAAAATATCCCGGCGTCTGGGGCACAGCCTCAGTCCGTAGCCTGTCAAGGGCGCGCCGCCGCCATCTGCCATGCCAGCCGTGCGGCTGCAACCGTGCTGTCGGGCAGGGCAATGCCCTGACCTGCGATATCGAAGGCCGTCCCATGATCGGGCGAGGTGCGGATGAAGGGCAGGCCCAGCGTCACATTCACCCCACCATCGAAATCCAGCGTCTTGATCGGAATCAGGGCCTGATCGTGATAGGCGCAGACGGCCGCATCATAGCCTGCCCGCGCGCGGGCGTGAAACATGGTGTCGGCGGGCAGGGGGCCGCGCAGGTCGATCCCTTCGGCCCGCAGGCGGCTGGCAAGCGGCGCCATCATGCGGGCTTCCTCGCTTCCCATGGCCCCGCCTTCGCCCGCATGCGGGTTCAGCCCGGCAAGCGCAATTCGTGGGGCGGCGATACCGAACTGGTCGCGCAGGGCCTTGTGCGTCAGCCTTATCGCCTGTTCCAGCACCTCGGCCGTCAGGGCCGTTGGCACCTTGGACAGGGGAATGTGGATCGTGGCGGGCACCACCCGAAGCAGGGGGCTTGCCAGCATCATGGCCACCGGCACGTCGCCGGCCAGATGGGCCAGAAATTCGGTATGGCCCGGAAAGGCGAAGTCGGCCCCGTCCTTCAGCGCCTTCTTGTGGATCGGGGCCGTCACGATGCCGGCCACCCGGCCCGAAAGCGCCAGATCGACTGCGCGGGCAATCACCTCGATCACCCCCGCCGCATTGGCCGGATCGGGTTGGCCCGGCTGGTTTGGCGCTGCAAAGTCATGTGCCAGCACCGGCAGGCTGTCTTGCGGGACGGCCTGCGCCTCGGCCGGGGTCGAGATGATCTGAAGGGGCGTGCCCTTCGGCAAATGGCGCGGGTCGCCCAGCCAGACAAAGGGAACTTCAGCCCCCAGAATTCGGCGGCACAGAACCGCAAGCTCAGGCCCCACGCCGGCCGGTTCGCCGCAGGTCATCACGAGTGGGCTGCCGGGACTTGCGCGGGTCACGGCTGTTGCAGGATCGCTTCCGAGCGCAACTCTTCCAGCCAGCCATCGGCCTGCCGCGCGAGTTCCTGGCTCGTCAACTGGTCACGGATGGCGATACGGTCGATCGGGGCCTCGCTTTGCGGGGCGCGGCCGCACAGCATCAGGAACACCCGCCAACCGCCGCGCGTCAGGGCTGCCGAATATTCGCCGGGGTCAAGCTGGGCCAGTTCCAGCGCGATGTCGCGCGGCACCTCGGTCAGACCTGATTTCGTCACCGTCAGCCGTTCCGGCGCCTGACCGCGGGCCTCGGCGTAAAGATCATTGCAGGTATCCACGCGGGCCGAAAGCGCCTGCGCGTCGGCCTGAACGGTTGCAGTGTTGGGCAGCAGGTATTCTGCATACTCCACCTCAACCGCCGGGGCTTCGGCCCGCTGATCCTCGGTCACATCGCGCAGCTGGAACAGCGCCACCGCCTCGGGCAGCAGAATGGCCTCACTGGCCCGATCGAGGCCGGAGGCCAGCAGAATCTGCACGATCTGCGGCGGCAGGTTGCTCGCCTCGACCCAGTCCAGCCGCCCGCCGCGCCCGGCCGAGGGCGACCGGGAATGGCGCCGGGCCGCCGCTGCAAAATCCGCCTCGCTGGTGATCGAGTCGCGCAGGCTGCGGGCAAGGGCCAGCTCGTCCTCGGGGTCGCCCTCCACGGGAATGATGATTTCCGAGAACAACAACTGCATCGCCGTGCGGTTCACACCATTGGCGATGGCGCGGTCGATTTCTGTCTCGCTCACAAGGGACGAGCCGCCGAATTTGGCGCGCACCAGATTGCGCCACAACAGTCCGGTCGTCACGAAATCCCGAAAGGTTTCCGGTGCCACGCCGCCCTGGCCCAGGGCTTCGATGAACTGTTCTGCCGTCAGGTTCGCGCGCCCGGCAAATTCGGTCTGGCCGGCGGCAATCTCTTCGGGGGTGGCGCGCAGACCGAAGCGACGTGCCTCTTGCGCGGCAAGCCGGTCGGTCATCAACCCCTTCAGCGCCTCGGCCTCCGGGTCGCCTGGCGCGCGCAGCAGCATCAGAAAGCGCATCCGCTGATCAAGTTCATAGCGGGTGATCACGCTGTCATTGATCTTCAGCACGGTAGCGAAGGGCGAACCTTCGGCCGCTTGCGCCGCGCCTTGCGCAAGGCCGGCAACGGGATGGCTGACCGCCGCCCCAAGAACTGCCGCCCCCAACAGCAGTGCCCGCAACGCCTGCCGTCCGCCACCTTGTGCCTTGCCCTTTGTCATGCCCTTTGCCGTCACCTGAAGTCTGCCTTCTTGCCTGTTGCCCATCGTCCGTGGCCCCGGGGGCTTCGCCTTTGCCATCACTTGCGGCAGGCCCGGGACGGGCCCGCACTGGCCGCCCCCCCGATGCCAACCAGACCGACCGAAAGGCCGAAATCCGTTGTCGGCCTTACACTAGTCGAGGATGTAAAGCGACGCGAGAGAGAAAGATCGACCGACACACATTCGTTCCGGTACTGCAACCCGACTGCGGCCCGGTTGGCGCGGTCGGCTTCAAAGTCATAGCGCGCGGCGGCAAAGGCGGTCCAGTTGTCGCGCAACTGGTAATTGCCATCCAGCACAAGTTCCGACACCCGGGTCAGCCGGTCTTCGGCCGGGTCCGCATCGACCCAGATGTAAGACCCGGAAACACCGTATTTCTGGCTCGTCAGGCCGAAGCGGGTTTCGAACTTGGTCACGGAAAACCTGTCGTCCAGCAGCATCCGCTGGCCAAAACTGAAGCCCTCGGGAAAGGCGATGTGGATCGCGGCCAGCCAGTCAGACGATTTGCCATCCAGCCCGGAGGAGGCCGAGAACTGGCCCAGATCCTTGTCGCGCAGCACGCGCCCGAATGCGGAAGACAGCGTCCAGCCCGCGGGGTCTATCCTTGTGTGGGTGATGCCGATGTTCAGCCGCCCGCCGCGTTCAAAGGCATCTGACCCCGGAAAGCGGTTCAGATCGAAAAGATTGGCCTCGTCGAATTCGACAAGACGTGAATCCTCATTCGGCAGGTTGGTGTTTGACGCATCGGCCCAGGCGATCTGAACCACGGGTTCGATCACTTGCGAAACGCCGCCCGGGCCGGTCTTCATCCATGGCCAGCGAAGTTCCGCCCCCAGGCCGCCGCTCAGCCGGGTGCTGTGGCCGCCAAAGACGGCATCCTGCCGGATGTTATAGGCATCGCCCGAGATTTCGGCCAGTGTCGTGCCCACCATGCCCATCGGCAAGGCCCAGTTGCGCCGCCAGTCCAGCCGCAGCGACATGCGAGAGGTGTCGCGGCCATCGGCATCTGTATCGGTATCCAGCGCGGTATCGAAAGGGTTTGTCGAACTGCGGTAATGGCCGTGGGTCTGAAAGCGCAGCCCCGCCTCACCCCCCAGGGGGCCGCCGGAAAACCGCCTGTGATAGGTGACATCGCTGATCACCGTTGGCAAAGTCGAGTTCACCTCGCCCGCCCGGATCGACCTGATGCCGACAAGCCGGCCCGAGATATATTCGTTGCGCCGTGTCCGCGTCACTTCCAGCCGACTGGTCAACCGGTCGCGCGCAGGCAGACCGTAATCCAGCAGATAGGCCGGGTCGCTGACCATGATGCCGTCGAAGGTCAGCGTGAAGTCGCGTGGCAGGTCGAATTGGCCTACCGCTTCCAGATGCGACCGTGTCTGTCCCGGAAGCAATTGATCGCGCGCCAGGGCGCCGTTCAGTTCGATGCTGCCGGTGCGGAAGGCCTGACGATAACGCAATTCCACCGCTTGTGCCGAGCGGGTGGAAAGATAGGGCGTGACCGTCAGGTCGCGCGACGGCCCAAGGGCCACGAAATAGGGCAGCTTCAACCCGGTGCCGAGGCCCGACGTGGTGCGCACGACCGGCGACAGAAAGCCGGTGGCGCGCTTCAGCGTGGGGTCGGGGATGCGCAGGCGGGGCAGATAGGCCAGCGGCACACCGGCCACGCGAAACTGTGCATGGTCGAAATAGATCTGCCGCCCCTGGGTATCGTGGATCACCCGCCGTGCGCGGATTTCCCAAAGCGGGGTAGGTGACGAGGCACAGACCTTGCAGGACGAGGCCACCACATTGTCCAGCCGCGTGTAGCGCCCGCCGATCCGCTGGATCTGGCTGGCGGCCAGTTGCAATTCGCGGTTCAGCACAAGCCGGGCGCTTTGCAGGATGCCTTCGGTCAGATCGGCCGACAGATCGGCCTGATCGGCGACGAAGACGGTTGATGCGCCATCCACCATCACGATCGGCCCTTCGATCAACAGCCTGTCAGCCTGCCGGTCATAGGTGATGCGCGATGCGCGCAGGGTGCGTCCCTGAAAATAGACCTCGACCCCGCCATCTGCCACCAGCCGGCCTTCCGGATCGACCTGAACGTGATCGGCGATCAATGCGGCCTTGTCCTGTGCCGAAAGGGCACGCGGCAGGCCCGCCACCATCAGCAGGCAAAGCGCCAGAATGACAACACCGCGCAGCCGCATCAGCCATCCTCCAGATGCAGCAGCAGCGACAGCGCCAGCAGAAAAGCCGCAAGCGGCGGCGTCCATGCGGCAAGGGCGATCGGCACCTGACCGTTATCGCCCAGAACCTGCGCGAAATTGCGCAGAAAGAAGATGGCAAAGCCGCAGAGCACGGAAATCAGAACCAGCGATCCGGTGCCACCAAACCGGGCGTGGCGCATGGTAAAGCCCGCTGCCACCAGCACCATCGCCGACAGCAGCAGGGGTTGCGCCAGTTCCATCTGGAACCACAGCCGGTGAGCGCGGGCGGAAAAGCCCGCCTTTTCAAGCCCGGCGATGTAATCGGGCAATTCCCAGAACGGCACGGCCGAAGGTTCGCCAAAACTGTCGCGGATGCCTTCGCGCGTCAGGTTCGAAGGCAGTTGCGCGCCGTCTTCCAGCAGCACCGCGCTCCGTTCGGGGTTGTCGCTTGCCAGATCCCAGCGTTTGGCAGACTGCAATTCCCAAGCCCCCGGCATAAGCAGGGCCGATGCCGCTTCGATGCGCGATGACGGCAAGCCTTCTGCATCAAACAGCACGAATGTCACCTGAAAAAGCTCCGTCCCGTCGGTATTGGCCCGCATGGCGCGGATCACGGTCTGTCCGTCGTCACTGCCCTGTCGAAGCCACAGCCCGTTTTCGGAAACCGACAGCGTGCTTTCCTCCCCGCGTGAGGCGGCGGCCCAGAGACGGTCATATTCCTTTTGTGTCGCGGCAACCAGCGGGTTCAGCACCGCGACCGAGAGAAGGCCGATCCCCAGGGCCACCACCAGCGGTGCCACCAGAAACCGCAGCCCCGACCGCCCCGACGCCCGGATCACGACCAGTTCGGATGACCGGGCAAGCCCCAGAAACATCGCAATCGCCGACAGGATCATGATCAAAGGCAAGATCCGGTACAGGCTCGCGGGGGCGTTCATCACGGCCAGATGCAGCGCCCGGCCAGTGCCGAACTCGTCACCCGAAAACCGCCGCAGCTGTTCGATCGTGTCGATCATCACGATGATCGACCAGAAGATCAGCAGGACGATCACAAAGGACTTGAGAAAGCGCCGGGCGATGTAGCGGGACAGGATCATGCCAATCCCCCTGCTGTTGCGTTCTGGCGCGGCTGACGGCGCGGGCGTTGCGACAGCCACAAAAGCCCCGCTGCCATCAGCATTCCCGCAATTGGCCCCAGATAGGTGGCAGGCCATGCCGAAAGCCCGGTCATCGCAAGGGCGTTGCCTTGGGTGTTGATCATCTGCACGATGATGAGCAGGGCCACGGCAACGGCGATCTGGCGCCACTGCCCGAACCGGCTGAAGCCGCCCAGAAGCAGCGCGGAAAAGCCGATCAGCGCGGTGGCAATGGCAAGGAAGGGCTGCGCAATCCGGCTATGGCCTTCCTGCCGCAGTTGCACCTGCGAAAGCCCCAGTGCCTCGGCCGTTTCGGGGGCGGCCTGCAAAAGCTGCGTCGTGGTCAGCTCATCGATCGAGGGGCGCAGGCCGAACTCGCCCGCAAGCATGGCCGTCAGGTCATAGGTCACATCGGCGAAGCGGGTCACGGCCAGCCGTCCCGTGGCCTTGTCCAACGTTTGCGCGGTGCCATCGAACATCAGAAGCTTCGGCCCCGTCTCTCCGCGTGCCAACAGCGCGCGTCGGGCGGTGCTGATGACAGTCTGGCCCGGGTTACGGTCGTCCGCCACAAAGACATCGCGCAATTCGCCGGTTTCGGTGATGCGGCGGATATAAAGGGTCACGCCTTCGGCAGGGTGCATGAACTGGCCGTCACGCACAAAGCGCGCGGTCACGTTTTCCGAAATCTCGGCACTGCGGGCGGCCAGCGTGGCCCGGCTTGCCGGCACCAGCACATGCGTCAGAACCGACAGCATCACCGTGACCGTCAGCCCGAAGTAAAGCACCGGACGGGCCAGCCGGAACGAGGAAAAGCCGGTCGCCTGCATCACCACAAGCTCGCTGTCGTTCATCAGACGGTTGGCCACATAGATGGAAGCCGCAAAGGCCGAGATGGGCAGCACAAGGCGGATGACATTGGGCAGGGTCAGCAACGAGAATTCGATGAAGACAAGGCCGGATTGGCCATCGGCGATCAATTGGTCAAACAGGCCGACAGCGCGGTTGATCCAATAGACTGACACAAGCAGTAGGGAAAAGAACCCGAACAGCGCAAGAAGTTGCGACAGCAGGTATCTGTCGAATCTCGGCACGGTCCGCAGGGCTCCTTATCGCTTGCCTGCTTGACCCTATCGCAATTCGCAGGGTGATGGAAACTCCTATCTGGTCAATCCCCGGGGCGCGGGCTAGCCTTTGCCCGAACCCGTTCTGACCCAGATCTGGCCCAGACCAGCCCTGGTGCCGACCATTCGCGACCGAACCCCGAGGAAACCATGACCGATCCTGTCCAAATCCATTTCCGCGCGACCGAGCCTGAAATTCTTGCTGCCGCAAAGGGCAGGATTGCCGTTCTGGCAGATCACGGCGCGGCGCTGTCGCCCGGAGGGCGGCGGCTGGACCGGCTGACACGCGGCGCGGTCGGGCGGTTTCTGGCCTCGGATGCCTTTCAGGCGCTGAAGCCGGGCGAGGCGCAGGATCTGGCCTTTCCGTCAGGGATTGCCGCCGATGCGATCCAGATCGTGCGTTTGCCCAAGAAGGCCTCGGTCGCCGAAGCGCGCAAGGCGGGGGCCGCCATCGGCCGGGCGCTGACGCCGGCGGGCACCATCGTGCTGGCGGAAGCGCATGGGCAGGCGGCCGAGATCGCCTTCGGGCTGGCCATGCGGGCCTATGATTTCACCGCTCACAAGACCGCAGAGCGCAAGGCGCCCGGCCCAGTGACGATGATGGTGTCGAACCCCGAGGCAGTGGCCGCCGCCGCCCCCGGTGCGGCAGTGGTCGAAGGCGTGTTCTTCACCCGCGATCTGGTGAACGAGCCGGCTAATGTGCTGACCACCTATGATTTTGCCGCCCGTCTTGCCGCGATGCAGGAACTGGGGCTTGAGGTCGAGATTCTGGAAGAGGAAGACCTGACCAAGCTGGGCATGAATGCGCTGCTGGGCGTGGGGCAGGGGTCGGAAAGCCCGTCCAAGGTGGTGGTGATGCAATGGAACGGCGGCAAGAAGGGCGATGCGCCCTTTGCGCTGGTGGGCAAGGGGGTGGTCTTCGATACCGGCGGCATCTCGCTCAAGCCCGCGTCGGGCATGGAGGAGATGACGATGGACATGGGCGGTGCGGGCGTCGTCTCGGGCGTCATGCGCGCGCTCGCGCTCAGGAAGGCCAAGGCGAACGTGATCGGCGTCGTCGG
>JALQTL010000009.1 GCA_023260935.1 Paracoccaceae bacterium | reverse complement strand
AACCGTTGGCGCTGCGCCTGCCCAAGACCATCGACTTCACGGTGGATTACCTGCGGTCGGGGCTGCCCCGCGATGCCTATGCCCGCGCGCGCGTCAACCGGTCGGGCCGGCGCTATGCCAGCGTGCATGTCGAGGCGTGGCAGGATAACCGGGCGCGGCTTTTCGCGCAGGCCACGGGGCATTTCCTGATGCCGCCGCGCCCGGATGACCCGGCAGAATGACCGCCGTAACCAATGCCCGGATATGGGCGATTTCCTGGCCCTTCATCCTGTCGAATGTCACCGTGCCGGTGCTGGGGGCGGTGGATACGGCGGTGGTGGGTCAGTTGGGGCAGGCCGCACCGATTGGCGCGGTGGGTCTGGGTGCGGTGGTGCTTGCCTCGTTCTACTGGGTGTTCAGCTTCTTGCGCATGGGCACGGGCGGGCTGGCCGCGCAGGCCCATGGCGCGGGCGACCGGGCGGAGCGCGACGCCACGCTGTATCGCGCCCTGCTGATTGCCGGAACTGCGGGCAGCGTGATCGTGCTGGCCCAGGCGGGGATCATGGCGCTTGCCTTCCGGGTGGCGCCCGCCTCGGCCGAGGTCGAGGGGATGGCGCGCGATTATCTTTCGATCCGCATCTGGGGGGCGCCCGCGACGATCGCGCTTTATGCGGTGAACGGCTGGCTGATCGCGCTGGAACGGGCGCGGGCGGTGCTGGTGCTGCAACTGTGGATCAACGGGCTGAACGCGGTGCTGGACATCTGGTTTGTGCTGGGGCTGGGCTGGTCGGTTCAGGGGGTGGCGACGGCCTCGCTGCTGGCAGAATGGACCGGGCTTCTGTTCGGGCTGTGGCTATGCCGCGATGCCTTTGGTCGCGCCTTTGCGGTTGCGATGACGCGGCTTCGCGACAGTGCCGCCCTGCGTCGGATGGTGTCTGTCAACAGTGCCATCCTGCTGCGCACCGTGCTGCTGCAAGGGGCCTTTACCGGCTTCATCTTCCTGTCGGCGGGTCTGGGTGATCTGCCCCTGGCGATCAATCAGGTGTTGATGCAGTTTCTGGCCATCACGGCCTATGCGCTGGACGGTTTTGCCACGGCCGCCGAAACCCTTGTGGGGCAGGCAGTCGGGGCGCGCGAAGGCCACGAGATTGACCGGGCCGCCGATCTGTCGATGCGCTGGGGGGCGGGGGGAAGCATTGCCATGGCCGCATTGTTCTGGGTTGCCGGGCCGCTTTTCATCGATCTGATGACCACCGCGCCGGATGTGCGAGAGGGGGCGCGACTTTATCTGCCATGGATCATCGCCGCGCCGGTGATCGGGGTGGCAAGCTGGATCTATGACGGGATCTTCATCGGCGCCACGCTGACGCGGGCGATGCTAAAGGTGGTGGCGCTGTCGGTGGCGCTGTTCGTGCTGCTGTTGCTCTTGTTGACCGGCCCCTTGGGCAACCATGGGCTTTGGGCCGCGCTGATGGCCATGAACGCCTCTCGCGGGCTGGCCGGCGCGTGGTTCTGGCGGGCGGCGCGGCCGGGGCTTACCGCTTCACCAGCCTGAACATGGTCGAGGCGCCATAGCCCGCAGCCACCGCGATCAGCAGCGACAACAGGCCATAGACCAGCGGTTGTTCGCGCGACAGGTTGAAGAGGAACCGCTCCAGCCCTTCCTTGCGCACATTGATCCGGCGTTCCAAGGCATTGACCACCGCGCCTCCGCGCGTCAGGAAGATGCGGACGCGGTAATCGCCTTCGGTCAGGTTTGCCGGCAACTGCACATCTGTTCGGAACAGGGTGGATTCGGTCAGGCGAACCGTGCGTTCATCCATCCTGTAAAGCCCTTCCCGCGTTCTGACCCTTTGCAAGGCTTCGACGAAACCGGGGGCGTCACGGGCTTGATCGCTGATCCCCACGGCGCGGATGGCGCGGGGGATCGTGATCTTGTGGCGCAGGTTTTCGGTTTCCGACAGGATTTCGTGCAGCGGGCCGGTGGTGGCCACGGCATAGAATGACGGGGCCCGACCGATCTGAACGGCCTCGGTGTTCACCCAGATGCCGAAACGGCGTTCCTTCTTGCGCACGGTTAGGGCCGTTGACGGCCCTTCGACCGTGATGATCACATGCAGGGGCGGGCCTTCGGGTATGGGCTCTTCGCGCTTCACGGCGCCATAGATCAGAATCTCGCTGCCGTCGAAATCCGCGGTGATCGACACGCGGCTTTCGCTAAGCCCGGCGACGATGCCTTCCTTTGCGCCCACCAGCGCGGGCCACAGGGCAAGAACCGCCACAAGTGCCAGCCGGATCATGGCAGAAGTCCCGGCGTCAGGGTATAAAGCTCAGCCGGGCGCAGCAACAGATCCAGCCCGATCTTGCCGGCCACGGCGATCACCAGAAGCGACAGAAGGATGCGCAACTGTTCCGCCCGCAGCCGGCTTCCCGCCATCGCGCCGAACTGCGCGCCGACAACGCCGCCAAGGATCAAGAGGATCGCCAGCATCATGTCGACGGTATTGGCTGTCACCGCGTGCATCACCGTGGTGAAGGCGGTAACGAAGATGATCTGGAACAGCGAGGTGCCGATGACAACCTTTGTTGGCATGCCCAGAAGATAGATCATGGCAGGCACCATGATGAAGCCGCCGCCCACCCCCATGATGGCCGCCAGAAAACCCACCAGCGCCCCCACGCCCAGCGGCGGCAGGACCGAGATATACAGACCCGACGCGCGGAACTTCATCTTCAGCGGCAGGCCGTGAACCCAGTTGTGGGTATGGGCCCGGCGCACCGGCCCGCCTGCCGTCTTGCTGCGCATCAGCGCGCGGGTGCTTTCGATCAGCATCGTCAGACCGATGAAGCCCAGAAAGAAGACATAAGACAGTTGCACCAGCAGGTCGACCTGACCCGCCGCCGTCAGCCGGGCAAAGACCCAGACCCCGATGGCCGACCCGCCAAGCCCCCCCGCCAGCAAGACGATGCCCATCTTCAGATCAACCGCCTTGCGCTTCAACTGTGCCAGAACGCCCGAGATTGACGAGGCGACAACCTGATTTGCACCGGTGGCAACCGCGATGGCGGGCGGGATGCCGATGAAGAACAACAGCGGCGTGATCAGGAACCCGCCGCCCACCCCGAACAGACCGGACAAAAAGCCGACAATCCCCCCTATGCCAAGAAGCAGGAAGGCGTTGACCGAAACCTCGGCAATGGGAAGGTAAATCTGCATGTGCGGCCCGAAGGGCAGAAGGGCGGTCAAGTCAAAGGGTTGCGCGCCTTTGACGGGGAAGTCAAACGCCGAACCGCCTCATCGGAGGCCATTCAAGAAATGTCGAAGGATGCGTTCCAGTTTTGCCGCACCCAAGGGCGCCATCGCCTTGGTGTGGTCGTGGCTGATCTTTTCGTCCGACATGCCGGCCGCCATGTTCGTGACGGTGGAGATCGCGGCCACCTTCAGCCCCAGAAAGCGGGCCAGGATCACCTCGGGCACGGTGGACATGCCGACGGCATCGGCACCCAAGCCTTTCAGCATGCGTATCTCGGCCGGGGTTTCGAAGCTTGGGCCCGAATACCAGGCATAGACGCCTTCCTTCAGGTCGATGCCTTCGGCGCTTGCACTGGCCCGCAGGGCGGCCCGCAGAGCCGGGTCATGTGCATCGGTCATCGGTACGAAGCGGTGGTCTGTGGGTTCGCCGATCAGTGGGTTCAGGCCGGAATAGTTGATGTGGTCCGACAGCAGCATCAGGTCGCCGGGCGGAATGTCGGGGCGCATGGACCCTGCCGCGTTCGTCAGGATCAGGCTTTCGGCACCAAGGGCCTGCAACACCTCCAGCGCCGGGCGCATGGCGGCGGCATTGCCCTTTTCATAGTAATGCTCTCGCGCCCCGAAAACGGCGACGCGGACACCTTCCAGAAGACCGATGTGCAGGTTCGGGTTATGGCCTGAAACGCTGGCATGAGGAAAGCCCGGCAGTTCGGCATAAGGGATGGCGACCCCGTCCACGGCTTTTGCCAGATGGCCCAGCCCTGACCCCAGAATCAGGCCAAGGCGCACCGGGGCGTCACCCGCCCGGGCCCTGATGACGGCCAGAGCTTCAGCGTTCCTTGACATAGGGTTCCCCTCCTGCCCGCGGTGGAATGGCCTTGCCGACAAAGCCGGCCAGCACCAGCACGGTCAGAATATAGGGCAATGCATCAAGGAAGGGCACCGGAACCTTCACCTGGACCACTGCCTGAACCACGTCTGGCCTTAGCGCAAGCGCCTGAAAGAAGCCGAACAGAAGGCATGCCCACATGGCCGCCACAGGGCGCCACTTGGCAAAGATCAGCGCCGCCAGCGCGATGTAGCCGCGCCCTGCGGTCATCTCGCGGCCAAAGCCGGCTTGCAGGGCCGTCGCCATATAGGCCCCTGCCACCCCGCACAGGATGCCGGTGATCCCCACCGCGGCAAAGCGCAGGCCCACGACTGAAACCCCAGCCGTATCCACCGCCGCCGGGTTTTCACCCACCGCGCGCAGGCGCAGGCCGAAACGAGTGTGAAACAGCACCCACCACGTCAGCGGCACAATCAGGAAGGCCGCGTAGACCAGCACCGAATGGCCCGAGATCACCTCGTAATACAGCGGCCCGATCACTGGCACCTCGCGCAGCGCCTCGGCCCCCGGCAGGACGACCGGGTTGAACCGGGCATCCCCTGCAAGGGGCGGGGTGCGCCCGCCCTGACGAAACAGGGCCTGCGCGATCAGAACCGTGATCCCCGATGCAAGGAAGTTCAGCGCCACGCCGGAAATCAACTGGTTGCCCCGAAAGGTGATGGAGGCAAGACCGTGGATGGCCGCGAAGATCAGCGAGGCGCCGATGCCCGCCAGAAGCCCGGCCCATGCCGACCCTGTCAGCGCGGCCACCGCACCTGCCGCCATGGCGGCGGCCAGCATCTTGCCCTCCAGCCCGATGTCGAAGATGCCGGCCCGTTCCGAATACAGCCCCGCAAGGCAAGCCAGAAGCAAAGGCGTGGCCAGGCGCAGGGTCGTGTCCAGCAGTTGCAGAAGCGTTGCGTAATCCATCACGCTGCCCCCTTGTCCGGTTGTGTGGCCTGCACCGAACGGAACATCCCGAAGGCGCGGGTCAGCATCATCCGCACCATCATGTCCAGCGCGCCGGTGAACAGGATCACAAGGCCCTGCACCACGATCCGCATCTCGATCGGGATACTGGTCCACAGGCCAAGCTCTGCCCCGCCCTGATACAGAAAGCCGAAGAGCACCGCCGCCAGCACCACGCCAAGGGGATGGTTCCGCCCCATCAGCGCCACGGCAATACCAATGAACCCGGCCCCTTCGGACGAGTTCTGAAGCAGGCGCTCTGCCTCGCCCATGACATTGTTGATGCTCATCATCCCGGCAAGGCCACCCGACAGCAGCATGGCGATGACGGTGATGCGCACCGGGTTTATGCCGGCATATTTCGCCGCCGGTTCCGATTTGCCGAAGGCGCGGATTTGGTAGCCCAGTCTTGTGCGCCACAGGATCGCCCAGACCACCACGGCCATGCCAAGGGCGATGAACAAGGTCACATTGGCGGGCACGGCTTTCTGGAAGATCAGGTTGAAGCCGGGAATATCATTCAGCGCGGGCAGCTTCGCGCCTTCGGGGAACCGGGCCGAGGCCGGATCCATCTGCCCTGCCGGGCGCAGCACATCGACCAGAAGATAGACCAGAAGGGCGGCGGCGATATAGTTGAACATGATCGTGGTGATCACGATATGGCTGCCGCGTTTTGCCTGAAGATAGGCCGGGATCGCGGCCCATGCCGCGCCGAACAGGGCAGCCCCCGCGGTGGCCGCAATCAACGCAACCGTCCAGTGCGGCCAGGGCAGCGACAGGCAGACAAGCGCCACGCCCAGCCCGCCCAGTTGCGCCTGACCTTCCCCGCCGATGTTGAAAAGCCCGGCGTGAAAGGCCATCGTCACCGCAAGCCCGGTGAAGATGAAGCTGGTGGCATAGTAAAGCGTATAGCCCCAGCCATAGGCCGACCCAAGGGCCCCATCTACCATCACCTTGAACGCCTCGGTCGGGCTTTGCCCGATGGCCAGCAGCACCAGCGCCGAGATGATCGCAGCCATGACAAGGGAAATCAGCGGCACAAGGGCCACATCGGCCCATTTCGGCAGGCGGTCCATCAGGCGGCCTTTCCGGTCATGCCCGCCATCAGCAGGCCAAGTTCACGTTCGTTCGTCTGGTCGGGATCACGAAAGCCCATGATGCCGCCATCGAACATCACGGCGATGCGATCCGACAGGCTCATGATCTCGTCCAGTTCCACGCTGACCAGAAGGATCGCCTTGCCCTGATCGCGCAGGGCGACGATCTGCTTGTGAATGAACTCGATGGCGCCGATATCGACGCCACGCGTCGGTTGGCCGACCAGCAACAGGTCGGGATTGCGCTCGATCTCGCGCGCGACGACGATCTTTGGCTGATTGCCCCCCGAAAAGCTTTTCGCCGCCAGCGTGGGTATCGGCGGGCGCACGTCGAAGGTGGCCATCTTGCGTTCGGTATCGGCCCGGATCGCGTCATTATCCATGA
>JALQTL010000474.1 GCA_023260935.1 Paracoccaceae bacterium | reverse complement strand
GTCCGGGGCTATAAACCCGTCGCAACCGTCACGCCTGCAGGATATTTTCGGCAATGAACGATTACCCGCATGCCCCTGAGCCTTGCCTGATCCCGGCGGGCGGGATGTTTCGCGCGCGAAGGATGTTGGGTGTGTTTCGCGCGCGAAACGGAGGGGGCTGATGACGGCCCCTGTGCTTTCGATCATTACACCGCTTTACAACCGGGCCTGGTGCATTTCCGACTGCATCGCGAGCATCGGGCTGAAGGACCAGCCGGCCGAGATGATCATCGTCGATGACGGGTCGACCGACGGGTCGGTGGCCGTGGCCCGGGCCTGCGTGGCGGCGCTGGGGCTGGGCGATCAGGTCCGGATCGTCGAACAGGCCAATGGCGGGCCCAGTGCCGCGCGCAACCGGGCCGCGGATCTGGCGCGGGGCGACTGGCTGGTGTTTCTGGACAGTGACGATCTGTGGTTCCCCTGGACATTGCCGGGGGTGCTGTCGGCGCTGCCCGGCCTGCCCGGGGCGGTGGATCTGGCCTTTCTGCAAGGGGTGGATTTTGCCGATGCGGCCGCCCTGAAACACGAGGCCCCGGCCCCCGTCACGGCAGAGGTGCAGGCCTCATTCCTGGAACTGGTCAGGCACCGGCCGAAGGTACGCTATGGTGCCTGCAATGCGGCGATCCGGCGGGCGGCCTTTGCGGCGGAGGGCGGGTTCAGCCCCGAGCTGCGCTGTTCCGAGGATACGGATCTGTTCCTGCGCCTTGGTGGCGGTGCGGCGTTGCTGTCAGGCCCGCGTCTGGTGGCGCTGCGCCGAAGCGGCCATGACAGCCTGAGCGGCAATGCGGCCGAGGTGGCGCGCGGCTTTGAATGGATGCAGGCGGCCAACGGGACAGGCCGTTATCCCGGCCCGGCAGCGGCCCGGCGGGGCTTTCTGGCCGGGTCTTGCGCCTATGCGATCCGCATCGCCTTTGCCACGGGCCATCCGGGGCTGGCCTATCGGCTTTATGCCGCCAATACCCGCCTTCTGGCCAATCCGCGGACCCGGCATCATCTGCTGCGCCTGCCGCTGACGCCGCTGTTGCACCTTTTGAAGCCGCAAGCCTATCCGTTCCGCCTGTCACCCCGCCGTCGCTGAGGCGGTGCTGTCCTCTTCGGGGGCGCTGCCCACCCGCCGGGGCGGGCGGTTCGGATCGACCCGGCCATAGCTGAGCAGATGCGCATCGGTATAAAGGATGCGGGCGGGGTTGCCGGCCACGATCGAATGGGCGGGTACCGAGCGGGTGACGACTGACCCTGCGCCCACGATGCAGCTGTCCCCGATCGTGACCCCCGGCAGGATGAGCGAGCCCCCCCCGATAAAGCAGTTGCGCCCGATTCGGGTATGCGCGCGCAGGTTGCGGGTCATGTCATGGCTGAGAATGCGGGTATTGAAGGCCACATAGGTATGGGGCCCGATATGGATGCCCTGCGGATGGGTCAGGTCGAACTTGGCCGAAAAGGACATCTCGACCGTCGGGTCGATGTCAAGCTTCCACACCCGCCGCAGCCAGAAGCGCCGCAGGCCGACCAGGCCCTTGCGGAGTTTTCGGAAGCGATTCAAGCTCATGGCCGGATATTCCCCTCGTTGCGGCAGCCTTTGCCGGCGTCATCCTCACAGAGCCACCGGCCCGAGGCAACGGCAAGAATGCACAGCGCGCCGGGCCCGTGCCCCGATCTCTTAAATTATGGTTAAATCTGGCCACATCGCGGCACGGCCGCCACCTCTGCGCCATGCCATCGCCCCAAAGCTGAGGCACTTCTGCCCCCATCGAGGGCTGCCAGCCATGGATCTTAAGGGGGACCAGACTGACCATGACGACCATTCGCGTGACGAACCAGACCGAACTGCTTGCGGCCCTGAAAACCGCCAGCGCCGGTGATACGGTGCTGCTGGCAGACGGAAATTATGGCGATCTGAAGCTGGGCAACGATTATACCGGCACGGTGACCATCAAGTCCGAAAACCCCCTTGGGGCGCAGTTCGGCACGCTGGAACTGTCAGGGGCCACCAATATCGCCCTTGATGGCCTTCAGTTTGCGACATGGCTGAAGATCGTCAGCTTTTCGAAAGAGATTTCCGTCCTCAACTCTGATGTGAACGGCACGCTTTACACCAGGGATGTGAACGGGCTGACCATCGACAATGTCGATGTCTCGGGCGGACAATTCGGCATTC
>JALQTL010000449.1 GCA_023260935.1 Paracoccaceae bacterium | reverse complement strand
ACGCTGTGGTTCCAGGGAACGCTCAAGCGTCAACCGAGCCTCATCAGCCTCGCGCAGCTTGTGGGTGATCAGGACGATCGTTTTTCCCTGATCGCGCAGGCCTTTCAGGATGCGGAACAGATGGTCCGCCTCGGCCGGGGTCAGCACCCCGGTGGGTTCGTCAAGGATCAGAATATCTGCCTGACGATAGAGCGCTTTCAAAATCTCGACCCTTTGCTGGTGGCCCACCGACAGGTCTTCGACCAGCGCGTCGGGGTCGACATCCAGCTCATAGTCATCGGCCAGTTGTTTCAGCACCTTTCGCGCCTTGGCCAGCGAAGTGTTCAACAAGGCCCCTTCCTCGGCGCCAAGGATGATGTTCTCCAGCACCGTGAAGTTCTGCACCAGCTTGAAATGCTGGAAGACCATGCCGATGCCCGCGCGGATGGCGCTTTGACTATCGGGAATGGCCGTCAGCGTGCCGCTGACGAAAATCTGCCCGGCATCGGCCTTGTAGAACCCGTAAAGGATGGACATGAGCGTGGATTTACCCGCCCCGTTTTCCCCGATGATGCCGTGGATCGTGCCCTTGGGCACGGCGATGTTGATGTCCTTGTTCGCCTGAACCGGGCCAAAGGCCTTGGAGATGCCTTTCAACTCGATGGCAAAGGGGGCGGCCGTTTCCGGCCGCCCCGTATTTTGCGATTGCGCAACCATCAGAAGGTCGCGGCCGGGCAGGTGTTGTCGGACATGTAGTCATGCACGACCAACTCGCCCGATTTGATTTTGGCGGCAGCGGCATCGACCGCGGCCTGCATTTCGGGGGTAACGAGGGGGGCGTTGTTTTCATCCATCGCATAGCCCACGCCATCATTGGCCAGACCCATCACGTTGATGCCCGGGGTCAGGTTCTCGCCTTCCTTGAAGGCTTCGTAGACGGCATTGTCCACCCGCTTCAGCATCGAGGTCAGAACCTTGCCCGGATGCATGTAGTTCTGGTTGGAATCGACGCCAATCGACAGGATGCCTTCATCGGCCGCGGCTTGCAGCACGCCCACGCCCGTGCCACCCGCCGCGGCATAGATCACGTCAGCGCCCTGTGCCTTCTGGCCCTTTGCCAGTTCCGCACCCTTCACCGGGTCATTCCAGGCGGCCGGGGTGGTGCCGGTCATGTTCAGGATGACATTGGCATCGGGGTTGGCGGCCTTTGCGCCCTGTGCATAGCCGCAGCCGAACTTGCGGATCAGCGGAATATCCATGCCCCCGATGAAGCCGACCGTCCCGGTCTTGGACGCCATGGCAGCCATCATCCCCACAAGGAACGACCCTTCATGTTCGTTGAACACCACCGATTTCACGTTGGGCTGATCCACCACCATGTCGACGATGGCGAACTTGGTGTTCGGGAAATCGGGGGCGACGGTGTTCAGCACATCGCCAAAGGCAAAGCCGGTCATCACCACCGGGTTGGCGCCTGCTTCGGCCAGACGACGCAGGGCCTGCTCACGCTGGGCCTCGTTCTGCATCTCCAGTTCCTTGTAGGTGCCGCCGGTTTCCTTGGCCCAGCGTTCGGCGCCGTTGAAGGCTGCTTCGTTGAAGGATTTGTCAAACTTGCCGCCCAGATCGAAAATGATCGCCGGCTCCGCCGCGGCAACGCCGGCGGTCAGGGCCAGCGCGCCAGCTGCGCCCAAAAGGTGCTTCAACAGTGTCATGGAAATTCTCCCGGTTGTCGTTAAGACGCTTTCGCTTTTGATTGCCCAGATGCGCCCCCGCGTTGCGGGAACGGGCCGGATCATTGCCAATTTAGGTCAGGGTCGGTGCAAAGGGTCAAGTGCCATTTGACGACGGCTCTTCCGGATTTGACTTTCCGGTCAGGAATTGGGCGCAAAGGGCGATCATGACCCCGCGTCAGGCAGCGCCAGCGACAGGATCACGGCATCCACCGCTTTCCCGCCGGGACGGGCGTAATAGGACTTGCGCAGGCTTTCGGGCCGGAAACCGGCATCGGCATACAGTGCAAGTGCTGCATCATTGTCGGCGGCAACCTCCAGAAAGGCGCGTTCTGCGGCCCGGGCGCTGCATTCCTGCGCAAAGCGGGCCATCAGGCGGCGGCCCAGCCCCTTGCGGCGCTGATCGGGGTCAACGGCGATTGTCAGCACCTCGGCTTCGCCTGCGACCACGCGCCCCATCAGGAAACCGCCCGATTCGTGCAGCACAAAGACATGCGGGCTGTCCAGCAGTCCCGCAATCTCGGCCGCCGTCCAAGGGCGCGGAGAGGTGAAGCAGGCCGCATGTAGCGCTGCCAGTTCCGCCGGATCAGGCATCGAGGATGACCGGCGGTGCTTCGGATGGCGGCGCCGCATCGGCACCGCGCAGATAAAACGGGGCAGGGCGGGGCTGCGGGGTGCCGACGCGCGACCGTGCCACCCGGGCAATGGCTTCTGCCAGAGGCATGGCGGGGGACAGCACGTTCTGGGTGCCGAAATCAGCAGCCGCCGTGCCGATGCGGGGCAGGCCCCGCAGCCGTTCCGCGGCCACGTCCCGCGCAATCAGGGTTGCGGCACAGGAAGCCTCGGGCATTCCTGTGGCTGGGGCCGGCGAAAGATCAAGGATTTGCAGGTAAACCTCGTCTCGGCGGGCATCCTGCACCACGGCCAGCGGCCGGGGCAGTCCTTCGGCCAAAGCATCGAAGATGGTCACGCCGATGGCCGGGATGCCAAGGCCCAGCGAAAGCCCCCGGGCGGCGGCCACGCTGATGCGCACACCGGTAAAGTTGCCGGGGCCGGTGCCAACGCCAAGCGCCGTCAGATCGCGCCAGCCCAGACCGGCGGCATGCAGCAGGTCTTCCAGCATCGGCATCAGCGCCTCGGCCTGCCCCTTGGCCATTTCGGTGTGGCGATGCAGGCACTGGCCACCCGGCAAAAGCAAAGCGGCGGCGCAATGCGCCGCCGAGGTGTCGAATGCCAGAACCGTTTCAGGCCGCAACAGGGCGAACCTCGGTCACTTCGGGGATGTAATGGCGCAGCAGGTTTTCGATCCCCATCTTCAGTGTCAGGGTCGAGGACGGGCAACCGGCGCAGGCGCCCTGCATGTGCAGATAAACCACACCGCGATCAAAGCCGTGAAAGGTGATGTCGCCGCCATCCTGTGCAACGGCCGGGCGCACGCGGGTATCCAGCAATTCCTTGATCTGGCGTACGATATCGGCATCTTCACCGCTATGTTCGGCATGGCCTCCGGCGGGCTTCGCCTCGCCGTCCATGACGGCGGCGCCGGATTGGTAATGTTCCATGATGGCGCCAAGAATGGCGGGCTTGATGTGCTGCCAATCCACCGACTCGGCCTTGGTCACGGTCACGAAATCGGTGCCGAAGAACACACCCGTCACACCGCCTGCCGCAAAGATCCGTTTGGCCAGCGGCGATTTTTCTGCCGCTTCCATGCTGGGAAAGTCAGCCGTGCCGATTTCCAGCACAGTTTGCCCGGGCAGGAATTTGAGCGTTGCGGGGTTCGGGGTCGACTCGGTCTGGATGAACATTTGGTATCTCCGACGGTTCCACTCGGATATGCGCCTTGCAGCCGGGCAAGTCAAGTTTGGAACGGTTCTAAATCATCCGCCCCAAAGCGCCCAGAGGAAGGCAAGGCAGGTGGCGGCAAGGGTGCAGGCCACGGCGAAAGAGCCCAGATCCTTGGCATTCTTGCCAAAGGCCGTCCATTCCGGGGAAAGGTGATCCACCAGTTCCTCGATCGCGGTGTTCAGCGCCTCGACCGCCAGCAGCAGGCAGAAGATCATCAGGAACACAAGACTCCGGGACAGGGTCGCGGACCCCAGCACCAGAACCAGCACAGCCAGACCGCCCCCTGCCAGTTCCTGCCGAAAGGCGGATTCCCGCAAGGCCCGGCGCAACCCGGCAAGGGAATATTGCGTGGCGGCCACAAAATGCCCGATGCCGGATTTGCGGGGGGGGATCTGATTGGTCATTTCTGCCCTGCGTGTCCGTTCACTGTGCCGAAAGAAAGGGGGGAAGGGCCGGGCCACCGGAACGCCAGACCGAAGGCGTCAGGTAATGCTTTCCAGCCGTTCCTTCGACATATCGCCGGGCACGATGGTGATCGGAATGGGCAGGTTGCCGGAATTGCGCGACATCTGCGTGACCAGCGGCCCCGGACCCGATTTGTCGGTGCCCGCGCCCAGCACCAGAACGCCGATTTCCGGGTCTGTCTGAACCACATCCAGAATCTCGGCCACCGGATCGCCTTCGCGGATCACCAGATCGGGGGTAACTCCCTGCTTGTCGCGCATCCATTTGGCAAAGACCTCGAAATGCGCCTCGATCCGTTCCCGGGCTTCGGCGCGCATCAGATCGGCCACACCCATCCAGTGCTGGAATTCCTCGGGCGGAATCACCGAAAGGATGGTGACGCCGCCCCCGGTATGGGCCGCACGCAGGGCGGCGAAGCGCATGGCGTTAAGGCATTCGCGGCTGTCATCCAGCACGACCAGAAATTTCCGCATCTGACGATCTCCCCTGAGCGCGCATGATGGGCGCAGCACGGCCCGGTTGGCAAGGCTCAGGCCGCTTGGGCGGCCCAGTCCCAATAGAGGCGCCGGGCGCGTTCGGTCATCTGGCGTGTCTTGTATTCTGTGCCGTCAAAGGCCCTTACCGAGGTGACCTTGGCAAAGTTCCCCGACAGGAACACCTCGTCCGCGGCATGGGCATCTTCGAATGTCAGCACGGTTTCGACGACTTCCACGCCATCGGCGCGCAGGTTCGCGATGTGGCGCGACCGCGTGATCCCCGCAAGGAAGGTGCCGTTCGGAATAGGGGTGAAGACAACACCGTCCTTCACCAGAAAGACGTTGGCTGTGGCGCTTTCGGCCAGATTGCCCATGGCATCGGCCACCAGTGCATTGCCGAACCCCTTGTTCCGCGCCTCGACCAGCATGCGGGCATTGTTGGGATAAAGGCAGCCGGCCTTGGCGTTGCAGACAGAATCCTCCAGAACCGGGCGGCGGAACCGTGTGCGGGTGACGGTGGTTTGGAATTCCGCCGGGGGCAGGGGCACCTCTTCAAGACAAATGGCAAAGCCGGTGGAATTTTCGGCCGGGTTCACGCCCAGATCGCCGCCATCAATGGCCCAGTACATCGGCCGGACATAGACGGACTGGTCTGTCCCATAGGCGCGCAGGCCTTCGCGGATGATGGCCGTCATGTCGCCCGCATCCATCGTGGGGGTAATCATCAGCGCCTGTGCGGAGGCATTCACCCGGGCGCAGTGAAGGTCCAGATCGGGGGTCAGGCCATGGGCAAAACGCGCGCCGTCAAAGACCGAAGACCCCTGCCAGATGCCGTGATCAGCGGCGCGCATCACCTGAATGTCACCGTCGTGCCAGCGGCCTTCGAACCATGTGCGGATGTTCTTGCCGAATGCCATCGGTTTGGTCCCTTTCGTTTTCCGCGACTAGATCACCGGGCGCGGGAAAGGGCAAGGTGGCGGTTCCCGGTGCTTTGCGGCGGGATGAACGCATGTTTTGCCGACAAAGGGAAAAAGCCCCCGGCACCGCACCACAGGGCGCATGCCGGGGGGAGAGGGCGGGGCGACCGGGGAATGGCCGCGCGAGGGGACAGGGTTCCGCCCGATTCGATGCCGCAAGCATGGCCTGCGGTTGAATCGGGGATGTGACAGCCTTCATCGGGCGGCGCGTAGCAGATGGCGCCACAGGACCGATTGCAGCGCGTTTCCCATCAGCGCGCCGGCCGAGGCCAGCAGCCCGGTCAGCCCCAGCAAAAGCCCAACGGCCAGATCGGTCATCCGCACGGTCGCCCGCAGCAGGCGTGATGGCCCCAAAAGGTCTGCGGCGGCAACCGTGCGCGGGCCAAGGGCCCGGCTGACGCGCGACAGGCGGGCCGCATCGGTGGCATCGTCGATCAGCGGCAGCAAATGCAGCGTGGCCGTGGGGCCAAGCGCATCGGCCGTGCGGCCAAGGTCTGCTATTGTCTGGGTCAGCGGGGCAAGGGCCTGCGGCCGCATCAATCCCGCCAGATCGTCAGCGCTTCGGGCGGCGGGCAGGGCCGCCCAGTCGATGCCTTCGCGCAAGGAAATGGCGGCCGTTTCGCTCAGTCGCGGAGACAGGCGATTCATCCCGCGTGCCAGTTTCAGGACGCCCGCTCCGCCCTTGATTGTCAGGGAACTGCCGC
>JALQTL010000400.1 GCA_023260935.1 Paracoccaceae bacterium | reverse complement strand
GCAAATGTCAGTAGTCAGTATTTATCGGCACTTTGCCTTGTGGGAGCTAAACTCCCCAAAGGACTCGAGATTGAGCTTGTCGGTTCAATAACTTCGCTTCCCTATCTTAACATGACTTTGCAATTACTTGAAAGAATCGGTATTTCAGCTAGGTTAGAGGAGGGTCGAATTCGTATTGCTCCCAAAACAGAGATCAAACCGATCTCCTTGGCCGTTGAATCTGATTGGAGTGCAGCAAGCTATTATTATTCCATCGTAGCACTCTCTAAATTGGGAACAAAGGCTACGCTATCAACGTTGAGGGAAGATTCATTACAGGGCGATCGAGTTTTGTCAACGATTTATAAAGACTTTGGGGTGAGCACCCGATTTGATGATGGGAAGGTCATTCTTGAGAAAGTTTCAGAACCCCTAAGTCAAACACTTGCTTATGATTTAAAAGATGCTCCAGATATTGCACAAACCATTGCAGTAACTGCTGCCGGTCTTCAGGTCGATTGTTACTTAACCGGTTTACATACATTACCGATTAAGGAAACCGATCGTCTCGCCGCTATCATAGGCCTCGACATCGTCGCCAAAGCTCTTGCGGTTAGAGGCGGTCAGATAGTCCAGCGCCTGCACGATGCCCGAGGCCCCGGCACCCGGGCCGCCCACGTCGCGCGCCTTGTAGACGCCCGTAGCGATCAGCACGGCATCATGCTGGCCGCGGATCGCGTCGAAGCTGAGGTCGACACCCACATTGCAGTTCAGCACGAAGGAAACGCCGCCCGCTTCCAGCTGTTCCACCCGCTGCATCACAACGGGTTTTTCCAGCTTGAAGCCGGGAATGCCATAGGTCAGCAGCCCGCCGGCACGGTCATAGCGGTCATAGACCGTGACCTGATAGCCCTTGCGCCGCAGCACATCGGCCGCTGCCAGACCCCCAGGGCCTGCACCGATGATGCCCACGCTTTCAGCGCGTTCGGCCATCGGCTTGATCGGCTTGACCCAGCCGTTTTCCCACGCCGTATCGGTGATGTATTTTTCAACCGCGCCAATGGTTACGGTGCCATGGCCCGATTGTTCGATCACGCAATTGCCTTCGCACAGGCGGTCCTGAGGGCAGATGCGGCCGCAGATTTCGGGGAAGGTGTTCGTGGCCTGGCTGATCTCATAGGCCTCTTCCAGCCGGCCTTCGGCGGTCAGGCGCAACCAATCAGGTATGTTGTTGTGCAGCGGGCAATGGCTTTGGCAATAGGGCACGCCGCACTGGCTGCACCGCGCGGCCTGCTCGGCCGCCTTTTCCGCCGCGAATTCGTGATAGATCTCGTGAAAATCCTGCGACCGAAGGGTTGCCGGGCGCTTTTCGGGCATCTCTTTCGAGACGTTCACGAATTTCAGCATTTTCTGCGTGGCCAAAGCTGCGCCTCCCATCAGGATATCTCGGGTGCGCCTTCTTACTCCTCGGCCTTAAGGAATAAAAGTCAGCAAGATTTACCTATTTGGCGGTTTTTTCGCAGAAGGGTCAGTCTTGATGACGGTTTTTTGAAAAAATACGTCAGTACGGTTTCCGTATATGCCTAAAGCCCTGCCCAAAGGGCCGCCAGCGCCACCGTTCCCACGATGATTCGCCACCATCCGAAGACGGAATAGCCATAGCGCCCGACATAGCTCAGCACGGCCCTAACCACGATAACAGCCGTCAGGAAGGCCACGCCAAAGCCAATGGCGATATCGGCCAAGGCACTGAAATCAAGGTCATTGCGCGATTTGAACAGGTCATAGGCCACGGCCGCGCCCATGGTCGGCAGGCTGAGGAGAAAGGAAAACTCGGCCGCGGCCCGCTTCCCCACACCCATCATCAGCGCGCCCACAATCGTTGCGCCAGACCGCGAAACGCCTGGGATCATGGCAAGGCACTGACATACCCCGATCAGGAATGTCTTTCGCAGCGGCAGGTCAAACGCATCTTCATGAACGGTGCGCGGGGCAATCCTGTCGATCACGAGCAGCACAACGCCGCCCCAGATCAGGTTCACCGCAATCAGAACCGGTGTTTCGAACAGCACCTTCTTGATGAAGTCATGGGCCAGCAGGCCAACCACCACTGCCGGAAGGAACGCAAGCAAAAGGCCCACCAGCGCCCGCCTTGCCCCGACATCGCTGCGCGAGGCCGAGGCCAGCCGAAGCAACTGGGCAGCATAGACCGAAAACAGCGCCAGCACGGCGCCCAGCTGGATGACCACCGCGAAGGTGTTGCCTGGGCTTTCGAAGCCAAGAAAGTGCCCTGCCAGCAGCAAGTGGCCGGTCGAAGAAACCGGAATGAACTCCGTCAGCCCTTCCAGAAGGCCAAGAAGGGCCGCCAGACCAAAGTTTTCCAAGATGTCAGACCCGTTTCAGGTTCTTGGCCGATTCCTTGATGGCCGCGAACTGGCCCGACGGCCGGTAGCGCCACAGGTATTCCGGAAGAACGGATTCCATCGCCGTCGGCGTAATCCCCAGATCGGCAAAGCCGCGGGCGCCTTCGGAAACGACATTGTCGGATTTCAGGCTGCGCACCTGATCGCTGGTGATCACCTTGTTTTCGATGAGCCCAAGGGTGACAGCTTCCAGCAGGTCGAACGCCCCGCCCATGATGCGGGCAAGGAAGAACGGAATGTTGATCACCAGCCTTCGCCGCCGGATGACCTTCAGCATCTGGCCCATCAGATCGCGGAAGCTGGCAACCTCGGGCCCGCCCAGTTCATACACGCCGGGGGCCGCCTTGCCCGTCACGCCCAGTACGGCTGCACGGGCCACATCGTCCACATAAACCGGCTGGAACCGTGTCGCCGCACCCACCACCGGCAGAACCGGCCCGAGGCGGGTCATCGCGGCAAAGCGGTTGAAGAACTGATCTTCGTTGCCAAAGATGACCGAGGGGCGCAGGATGACAGCAGAAGGGAAGGCCGCAAGAACTACTGCCTCGCCCGCGGCCTTGCTGCGGGCATAGGCGCT
Source organism: Paracoccaceae bacterium (assembly GCA_023260935.1). Taxonomy (GTDB): domain Bacteria; phylum Pseudomonadota; class Alphaproteobacteria; order Rhodobacterales; family Rhodobacteraceae; genus Pseudotabrizicola. The sequence continues at coordinate 14,467 of JALQTL010000400.1, read as the reverse complement.
GGCGCCTTCGGCATCGGCGCCAATGGCCGAAAGATGCACAAGCGACTGAACGCCCGTCTCGGCTGCGATACGGGCAATCCGCCCCGCACCTTCTGCCTGCACCGCCTGAAAGTTGTTCTTTCCGCCGGCGGCAAAAGTGCCCACGCAGTTGACCACCGCATCCGCGCCCTGCATCGCCGCGCGCACGCTGGCGTCATCGCGGATGTTGCACAGAACAGGCTCTACCTGACCGGGCACGCCGTAGGGCTTTACAAAGATCGCATCGTTCGGCCTGCGGACGGCTACCCGCACCCGCCAGCCATCCTTTGCCAGACGCCGGGCAATGTAGCGGCCCACGAAACCCGAACCGCCATAGATCGTGACAAGCTTGCTCATCCGCGGAACCCTTTCCTCAGGCCGTGCAAAACATGGCAACTGCATAGCTTTCACGCCCCGCACGGGCAAGGCAAAAGGGCCAAGCGTCCCCCGCGACAAATTTATTCACGGAACGCTTTCGCCCCGTTGACACCCCCTTCGGCCCCGACTAAACACCGCCCCACGACATCGCCCAGATGGCGGAATTGGTAGACGCGCTGGTTTCAGGTACCAGTGCCGCAAGGCGTGGAGGTTCGAGTCCTCTTCTGGGCACCAATCGCAAGGGTGCGGTCCGCAAGGCCCGCACCCTTTGCCATTCCGGGAAAGATTCCATGGCCATCTACCTGCACCAGACCGACCTGCCCGATGACCTTGATCTTGGCCCTGTGGTGGCAATCGATACGGAAACCATGGGCCTTGATCCGCGGCGTGACAGGCTGTGTGTCGTGCAGCTTTCGGGTGGCAATGGTGATGCCCATCTGGTGCAGATCGCCAAGGGCCAGACCCGCGCGCCCAATCTGGAGCGGCTGCTGACAGACCCGAACACGGTAAAGCTGTTTCACTTTGGCCGATTCGACATTGCCGCGTTGAAGGCTGCCTTCGGGGTGACAACTGCGCCGGTGTGGTGCACCAAGATCGCCTCGCGGCTGGTGCGCACCTTTACCGACCGTCACGGGCTTAAATACCTGCTGGCCGATCTGGTCGGTGTGGATGTCAGCAAGCAGCAGCAGACAAGCGACTGGGGTGCCGTCACGCTGACCGAGGCGCAAAAGGACTATGCCGCTTCTGACGTGCTGTATCTGCATGCGCTGAAGTCAGAACTGGAACAGCGCCTGATCCGGGAAGACCGGCTTGATCTGGCGCTGCGGCTATTCGCCTTTCTGCCGACTCGGGCAGAGCTTGACCTGATGGGTTGGGATGAACCCAACGACATCTTCCACCACTAGGTGGCCGGTCTTCCGATACTAGGCGGCCTGTCGCCTATCCCCGGGTGCGGGCGGTTGGCGTGCCGGCGGCGGCAGGCTAGCCTTTCGCGGCAAATGAGAGCAGCGCGATCTTGATGAGCGACCTCGACACCCACTCCCGGCTGATTGCCTGGCTGAAGATCGTTCTGCCGCTGGTGGCATTGGTGATCCTGTCCACGCTGTTCCTTGTGGCCCGGGTGATTGATCCCGAGCAGGCAATTCCCTATGCCGATGTGGACGTGGCCGAACGCCTGCGCGAACCGCGGATGACCGAACCCACCTATGCCGGCGTCACGGATGATGGATCCGCCCTGACGCTGGTGGCGGCAGAGGCCAGGCCTGATGCCTCTGACCCCAGGTCGGGCGAGGCGACCGCGCTGGTCGGCACGCTGGAAACCCCGGATGGCGGCAAGACGGCACTGACGGCGCAAAAGGCGCGGCTGGATGGCACGGCCCGGCGAATCGACCTTTCGGGTGGGGTGCAGATCGTCTCTCCGGCCGGGTGGCAGGTTCAAAGCGAGAAGATGTCGGCCATGATGGATGTGACCGAGGTGACCGCCCCCACCCCGGTCAGGGCAGAAGGTCCGGCCGGCGTGGTGACGGCCGATGCCATGACGCTGACTAGCCCGGGCGAGACGAAGGGGCGGTATCTTCTGGTTTTCAACGGCAACGTGAAGCTGGTATACCAACCGTCGAACTGAAGCCGATTTCATTTTGCATAGGCGACATATGTCCACAATCCTGCGCGCTTTGATCCTTGTGGTCCTTTCCACTGTCGCGGTTCAGGCGCAGCAGGCGGCGATAAAATTCGGTGGGCTGCGTCAGGATACGTCTCTTCCGGTCGAAGTGACGTCGGACACGCTGGCCGTCGATAATGTGGATGGTCAGGCCACGTTTTCGGGCAATGTGCTGGTCGTGCAGGGTGACATGCGGATGACCGCGGCGCAGGTTCGCGTCGAATACGCCGCGGATGGCAGCGGCATCCAGCGCCTCCATGCCACGGGCGGCGTGACCCTGGTCAGCCCTACGGACGCGGCCGAGGCGGCCGAGGCTGTCTATACCATCGGCAGCGGCGATGTGGTCATGACGGGAAATGTGCTGTTGACCCAAGGCAATGCCTCGATCGCGGGGGATCGCCTTGTCGTGAACCTGACCAGCGGCACCGGCACCATGGATGGCCGCGTGAAAACCGTCTTCACCCCCGGGGGAAAGGCCCCATGACCCCGACGCCCGCCCTTTCCGTCACCGAAGGCGGCGCCGGTCTTCAGATCCGCAACCTGCGCAAAAGCTATCGCCGGCGGCTGGTGATCCGGGATGTGAGCATGCGGCTGGACCGGGGCGAGGTGGTGGCCCTCTTGGGCCCCAACGGGTCTGGCAAGACCACCTGTTTTTATTCCATCGCTGGCCTTGTTACGCCCGAAGGCGGGCAAGTTCTGATTGACGGAAAGGACGTGACAACCCTGCCGATGTATCGCCGGGCGCGTCTGGGCATCGGCTATCTGCCTCAGGAAGTCAGCATTTTTCGCGGCCTGTCGGTGGAAGACAACATTCTTGCCGTGCTGGAGATCACCGAACCCGATAACCACAAGCGCCGCGAGCGGCTGGAAGAACTGTTGTCGGAATTCTCGATGACCCACCTGCGCCGGGCGCCGGCCCTTGCGCTTTCGGGCGGGGAACGCCGGCGTGTGGAAATTGCCCGCTGTCTGGCGGCAAACCCGAAATATCTTCTTCTGGATGAGCCCTTTGCAGGTGTGGACCCGATTGCCGTGGGGGAAATCCGCCATCTTGTACAGGATCTGAAATCCCGCGGGATCGGGGTGCTGATCACCGATCACAACGTGCGCGAAACGCTGGAGATCGTTGACCGCGCCTACATCCTTCATGACGGTGCCGTTCTGATGAGCGGCACGACGGATGAGATCGTGCGGGATGAAACCGTGCGGCGTGTCTATCTGGGGCAGAATTTCCGCATGTCCTGATGACCTTCGGGTGACGTCCGTGTGACGACACTGTTGACAAGCGCCTTGGCCCTGTCGCCAAATGGGCGAGATGCGATCGACATGCGCCCAGTCCCTGACCTGCCAATCGGCCGCGCAACGGCCCCGTCCCCTTGCAGGTTGCTGGCCCCGGACCCACCTGAAAAAGAAGCGCCCGAATTGCCCCCCGCCGGGGGACATCAGGGCAAGAAGCCGCGCGGAGGAGAAATCATGCGCTATCAGATCAGCGGAAAACAAATCGACATCGGCGAGGCCCTTCAGACCCATGTGAAGGCCGAACTGGGCGAGGTCGTCGACAAATATGCCCAGCGACCGACCGATGCCATCGTCGTCTTTTCCAAGGTCGCGCATGAATTCCAGTGCGAAGCGACGATTCACCTTTCGACTGGCCTGACAGCGCAGGCCAAGGGGCATGCCAACGAAATCTATGCGGCCTTCGAATCCTGCCGCGAAAAGATGGACAAGCAGCTGCGCCGCTACAAGCGCCGCATCCGCAACCACCATTCTACCCGAACGTCACCTGTTGAATTCGGCGGAGCAGCCTCTTATATCCTCGCGCCAACTGAAGACCACGAGGATGCTGAACCGGAATCGTTGCAGCCGATCGTCATCGCCGAGATGGAAACGAAGATTCCGTCGATTACCGTGGGCGAGGCCGTGATGCAGATGGAACTGGCGGGGCAGAAGATGGTGGTCTTTCGCAACGAGGGACATGGCGGCGTGAATGTCGTTTACCGTCGGGAAGACGGAAACATCGGCTGGATCGATCCGCGCAACAGCAAATAGGGCCCCGCAAGGGCAACCCGGGACCAAGATCGTCGATGGAACTTTCCAAGCTACTCGCACCCGGCGCTGTTCGCGTCATGGGCGGATTGACCAGCAAGAAGCGCCTTTTCCAGGAACTGGGAGAGATGGTTTCCGCCAGTTACAGTCTGTCCGCAGCGATTGCGATCGACGGTTTGCAGGAACGGGAAAGTCTTGGACCAACGGGCGTGGGGCATGGCATCGCTCTGCCGCACGCCCGGCTGGAAGACCTTGACCGCATTGTCGGGGTCTTCATCCGCCTTGAAAAGCCGCTGGATTATGACAGCGTGGATCGCCAGCCCGTCGATCTGGTCTTTGCCCTGTTCGCACCAAAGGATTCCGGTGTTGATCACTTGAAAGCGCTGGCCCTTGTCAGCCGGACAATGCGCGATCAGGCGGTCGTATCAAAGCTGCGTGCCAATGCTGACCCGGCAAAGCTTTATGCCATTCTGACAGAGGCTCGGGCCCCGCAGGCGGCTTGACGGCGGTTCAGCCCGACACAGGCGGCGCCTGCCAATCCTGAAATCCGAAGGCAATGTAATCGCGGGCATAGGCATCGCGCGCCGCTTCCTGAAGTTCGGCGTGGCAGATCTGTGCCAGCAGGGGATCGGTTGGTGCCGGTGGCAGGGCCGGGCAGGGCACGTCAAGTTCCGCACACAGAAAGGCCAGCCCTTCGGCCAGACGGTCCTCGCGGATCACCATGTCGGGGGGCTGGAACTGGGCAAAGCCTTGCAGCACGGCCACCTGACTTGCCCAATGCGCATCGACCCTGATGCCGGTCTGGCCCGCGATGTTCATTTTCAGCCACTTCAGAAAAGCCAGAAAGCCCGCTCGATGATCCTCTGGCCGCGCATAGCCTTGACCGGGCGGGGGCAGGGGTACGCGGTACACCTTGGAGAGCTGGGCATGAATTTCGCGATAGGCGCCACTCAGGATCTGGCGCTGAAAGGCATCATGCGCGCGGGCAAGCGGATGGCGCAGAACGGTGAACGTCCGGTGCTGCGGGCGGGCCCGCTTCCATTGCCGCAGCGTCTTTTGCGTAAAATCACCTTCGATGCCGCCAAAACCTGCTAGCCATGCCGAAACCCGGTCAACCGGGCCGGATTTCACTGGCATGAATAACAAGGGCGCCCCCCGCGCGGCCTGAAACGCGGGCACCATCGGCGCGCGGCGGGGTTCGAAATTGGGTGTGCGCGCCAGGTTGAACCTGTCCAGCCGGGCAAGGGCCTGCGCCATTTCCTCGGAGTTGCGGACCTTTTGGCCAATCTCTGCGGGGTTCTGTTTTTTCAGGCTGTCATCCAGCGCGTCCAGCCCTTCCACCCCCAGAAACCGGGCAAGACCGTTCAGAACGTCCAGATCGTTGATATCCTCGTAATCGATGTAAAAGGCAGTCTGGCCCGTTATCTGCAAGCCGTGCAGGATGCGGATCTGGAAATCCTGCAACCGGGCCAGATGCGTTTCGAATTCGCGGGCATCGAACTGCACTTGCGCGCTTTTCAGGTTCTTGGCATGGGTCAGCTTCCACTGCCCGGTTTCCTGCGCGATCTTCCAGCTGACATAACTTTCCACCGGATTTCGCGTCAGCACGATCTTGGCGCAAAGCGGGTCTTCCAGCACCGGGGCTAACACCCGGGGGTCGTGATCGTGGAAATAGCGAAACCCAGCCAGACCATCTGTTCCGGCCCGAAGGGCCCGGATCAGCGCCAAAGGGTCTGCGGCCCGGTCTGCCAGCGAGAAACCCATAAGCTCCGTCTTGTCCTTCTGGCCGATGAAATGCGGGTTGAACACCTCGCCGTAGCAGGCAATGCCCTTCATCGCGTTCAGATTGGCTTCAAGGAAATTGGATCCCGTCCGCATTTCCGCGAACATGACGAAACTGTCAAACCTGTGCGGCACTCACTTCACCAGATAGGGGCGCCCTCGGCGCGTGGATCGCTGCGATGGGTCGCCCGTGGCGGGGAAATCGCCCATCAGAACAGGTTGCATGCCCTGATTGCGCAGGTTCTGAAGGAATTGACCGAATCCGGAAAGATCGGCCATGCGCGGTGCTTCGGTTAGACGGCGGCCCTGCCTTGGGCCGATTTCGTCAATGATGGTCTGCAAGGGTTCCATCGGGTTTTCGACAAAATCAGCCAGTGTCCAGACCCGCACCCGCGCCTTGGCATGGGTCGACCGCAGGATGTTCAGAAACTCCTGCTCTATCTTCTGCATCCGCGCGGCTTCGCGTCGGATCTCGCCAAAGTTGCGGTTCGAATGGAACAAGGGCACTGCCCATGCGCCAGAGATCACGGAAATCTGGGCATTGCTGTCAGCCGCCATGAACCAGTTCAGCGACTGGTTGTCATCCGGCCCGAATTGAAAACACTGCCTTTCGCCCCGGGTGTTCCAGATCAGATTGGTCAGAAAGCCCTTGGGGTTGTAGTCCCGGATCGCCACGCTGTCACACATCGCGCCGTTATAGACCGCTTCATTTCCCGCATAATGCACCCGGTCAGGCGCGAAAAGATGGCCATGCACCCGCGTGCCGCTGGCCTTGCTGAGCCAGATCTCGAAATTCTCGAAAACATCGGAAAAGCCGCAGAAGACCGAATATGGCCCGGCGGTACGCCCGTTTTCCCAGTTCTCGTTCGGAAAGCGGCTTTGCATATACAGACCCGGGCGCCCCTTCGTGCGCCGCTCCACCGCCTTGGCGAACAGTCGGTCGATCTTGCCGGGGTTGGGCTCTGATGCCGCCAGACGGCTGCGGTCATCAGACAGGAAGGCGGCATAGATCTTATCGGCATGGGGCCAGATTTTTCGGGCCACAAAGCAATCTGACCGGCGTAGCAATTGCAGATGGTCATCGTAAAAGATATGCGGCTTGCCCTGAAAATCGAACTTCGACAGCGTCAGCGACCGGCTTTCCACCGTGCTGGAAACCTGCCGCACCATCGTCTGGAAATAGCTTTCATCGGGTATCCAGACCTTGCGGAAATAATTGTCGATCCGTTCGCGTTCAGGATGTTCCAGAATGGCCGAAAGGGTTTGCCGCGTCAGGCACCACCACTGGCTGCCCAGATGCGGCACAAGGCCCGACGGGATCGTGCGGTGAAAGCCGGCCTGCCGTTGCAGCCAGACATAGATATCAAACAGGATACGCTGCTTGCGCCAGCTGAACGGGAAACGCAGTGTGAAGCGTTCGAAATCCAGCCCGCCGATTGTCCAGCCGACATCCTCTGTCGTGACGCTTTCGATGAAGTCGGTCTTCGGGCGTTCGTCCAGATAGGCGGTCAGCTCCTCGACCGGGCGCAAGGGCAGGCAGGAACCCGAGGCCAGATAGACATGCCGAACCCCCGCAAATTCGCGCAGCATCAGGGCCGCGGCTTCCTGGCTGGCGGCAACGATGCCCCATGTTCCCCATTCGCAGGCATGCCGGCCTGAAAAGCGCACATTCGCCAGATCGGCCAGATCGTCCTGCAACTGGGTGAAGGAAGCTGCGCCAACCCTGCGGTCAACGTGAATGACCACCGGGCAGCCCCGCGCGGCCCAATGCCGCGCCACCTGCGCGGCCCGGTCCAGCGCGGTATGGCACAGCATGACAAAGCCGACGGTCATGCCCAGTTGCCTTTTGACATCAGCCCCAGAATCTCCAGCTGGCGCCAGTTGATGTATTTCTCGCTCCACTTGCACCAAAGGTCTGGGTGGCGGTGAAGGCCGGCCTTGTAGGCCTTGTATTCGGCGCTGGCGGCATAATGCTGACCGCGTTCCATTTCCTCTTCCGCCTTGGCAGCAAAGGTATCCAGAAACTTGGCATGCAGCAGGCAGCCGCTGGCCTTTTCGCCGCCCCATTCGTCATAAACCTGATTGAGGCCGCGCGGCAGCAGCATGTGGGTGGAACTGACATAGGCATAGCTGCGGTTCCAGCGCACCAGCGGGATCTTGTTCAGCGCCGGCGCCTTTTTCGGCTGGTCGGCAAAGAAGGCGCGCATCCGCGGGCCGCCCTGAATCCACAGGTTGCCAAAGCGGCTGTTGCGCTGGAACAGGTAGTTCCCACTGTCGAAATACTGCGCAATCTCGAACGGATCCTGCCCCTCGCGGTAGGGCTGCGCATCCAGCGCGCCCTTGGGATACATGTCCAGCAGCATCGCCGGGAAGGACTTGATGTTCGACGCATCCAGCCAGTCGGTCAGCGCGCGGATCGGCCTTGTATCGCAGAAGGGGTAGACAAAGAATTCGTCAGGGTCGACCACAAGGCACCAGTGATCATGGCCATGGCGCATTTGCAGCCAGTTCAGCCAATCCGCGCCAAAGCGCGATTGCTTGTAACTGTGGCGGCTGGTCCAAAGGCTGACATCGCGCTGTTCGGCCAGATATTCGCGGCTGCCATCGGTGCTGTCATTATCGACGATCAGGAAGTGGTTCACACCCTGATCGCGGTAATATTTGAGGAAATACGGAAGCCGTGTCCGTTCATTGCGAAGGGTGGAAAACAGCAGGATTGCATCTGCCGCGATTGCCGCGGTGCGGTTGGCAACGGATTTGAGTTCGCGGCGTTTGCGAAATGCCCGCAGGCGCCACCGTTGGCGTGCAAGTCGCAATCTGTACTTCGCGACAATACCCAAACCTGTCCCTCTGCCCTACCGTTGCCCACCTTTGGGGCATCACCTCAACGCCTGCAACACGATCCCGAAATGGTCTGGCCATGTGGGCACCGTTCGCCGGTTTTTTCGCCCGAAGCCAGACCCTTGTGTAAAGGCCATAACTGTTTCTTGCCAAGAATATATATCACGCGATGCAAGGTAAACGGGATAGTCTGTCAACATTTCACGAAACACTGGCAAATCGGTCGCGATCACCGGCAACCCCAAAGCGGCGGCTTCCAGTGCGGGAAGGCCGTACCCTTCGGCCAGCGTCGGAAAGAGAAGCGCGCGCGCGTCCTGCATCAGCGCGGCCACGGCCCCGTCTGACAGGCCGGAAAGAACCTGAACCCCGGGTTGGCCCCGGTCCAGCCGGGCAAGCGTGTCGGCATCCGCCCAGCCCCGGTTCCCAAGGATCAGCAGCTTTGGCAAGGGCCCGCCCGTCGCTGCCAGCCTGTCCCAGACATCCAGCAGCAGCCCGTGGTTCTTGCGCGGCTCGATCGTGCCAAGGGCGATGAAGTAAGGCCCCGTCAGGTCAAGCCCTCGGGGCAAGGCTGCGCGGTCCGGGGCTGTCTGGTCAATGCCAAGCGGGGCCACAACGCCGGGCGGCACGCGACCCAGCCGGTGTAGTTGCGCTTCCGTCTGCGCGCGGGTTGCCTTCGCGGCGTGGATTACCAGATCGGCCTGATCCGCCACCGCCTGAAGCCGCTGCCGGAAGGGGCCGATGCCATCGGCCCGCACAAGGACAGGGTGATCCAGTGGGATGGTGTCATGCACCAGAACGCCGATCTTCATGCCCGGCAGCGATTTCAGCGCGGCCAGCATCCGCCCCGACAGATTGGCATGGCCGGTGTTCAGATAGCATGTTCCTGCCGGCAGCCTTGTGGCAAGCAGACGATGGGAAAGCAGCATTGGCGCCCGGGCAACAGCGCCCCGCCGCAGATGCGCCTCGACAGCGCCAAGGGCCGGGGATTTGCGCCGGGTCATCCGGGCAAGCAGGTCACGCCCTTGCGGAAGCGGGTCGCCCGCGGCCCAGCGGTTCAGATCCGCCAGCCCGCGCCGATCCAGCAGCATGATCCCGGCAGGGGTGCGCAGCAGGCCCGATATCCGGAAGTGCGGGTGCAGGAAATACCGTAAATAGGCCAGTTCCACCCGGTCTATGCCCGTAAGCGCCCCACGCCCAAGGCGCGACGCGATCCGGGTGACATCAAGCAGCCAACTGTCCACGGCCCCCCTTTACTGCGCGGCCTTTTGCATGGCGTTGAGTTCGGCGAGGTAAGCTGCGAATTCGTCGCGCAGGTCGGGGCGGGCGAGGCCGAAGGCGACGGTGGCTTGCAGGAAGCCCGCTTTCGATCCGCAGTCATAGCGCTGCCCGCGGAAGCGGTAGCCGTAAACCTTGCCGGGCCCGATCTCTTCGGCGATGGCGTCGGTCAACTGGATCTCGCCCCCCGCGCCCTGTTTCATCCGGTTCAGGTTCGTCAGAACCTGCGGCGACAGGATATAGCGCCCGATCACCGCCAGGTTCGACGGTGCCGTCCCCTTCGCGGGCTTTTCCACCATCCCCCTGGCCTCGATGATCGAGCCCATGTCATTGGCGATATCCAGCACACCGTAGCTGCCGGCCTTTTCGGGCGGCACTTCCATCGCCGCCACCATATTGCCCCCGGTTTCCTGATAGGCCTCCACCATCTGCTGCAAGCAGGGCTTTTCGGCCGCAATCACGTCATCGGGCAAAAGCACCGCAAAGGGTTCGTTCCCGATCAGACGCCGCGCGCACCAGACCGCATGGCCCAGACCCATCGGCCGGTTCTGCCGCACATAGGCGATGGCGCCCGAATCCATGTTGGTGTCCTTCAACACCTCCAGCAGTTCGGTCTTGCCGGATTTGCGCAGGGCGCTTTCCAGTTCCGGCGCATGGTCGAAATAATCCTCCAGCGCCGATTTCCCGCGCGAGGTCACGAAGATGAATTCCTTGATCCCCGCAGCACGCGCCTCGTCGATCGCGTATTGGATCAACGGGCGGTCAACAAGCGTCATGATCTCCTTCGGGATCGACTTCGTCGCAGGCAAGAACCGTGTCCCCATCCCAGCAACCGGAAATACTGCCTTCTGGATCTTGCGCGTCTTCATTCCTGAACTCCTGACCTGCGGGCCGGATGCGATATGCCCCGCGATCATGGCCTGCCGTGGTGAATTTTTGGCAACAGAATCATCCAGTCGTGGCAATTCTTGGGCAATCTGCCGTCAATCCGCGCCAAAAAGATCGCGGGTGAAGACTTTTTCAGCCACATCCTGAAGTTCGGGCGTCATCCGGTTGGCCACGATCACATCGCAATCAGCCTTGAATCGGGCCAGATTGCGTTCGACGGGAGAGTTGAAGAAGCTGTCATCCTTCAGTTGCGGCTCATAGACCGTGACGGGGATGCCCTTGGCCTTGACCCGCTTCATGATGCCCTGAATGGAACTGTCGCGGAAATTGTCGGACCCGGCCTTCATCACCAGCCGATAGATGCCCACGCGGGCGGGCTGGCGTTCCAGGATCTTGTCGGCGATGAAATCCTTGCGGGTGGCATTGGCCTCGACGATGGCGCGGATCAGGGTCTGGGGCACGTCGTGGTAATTGGCCAGAAGCTGCTTTGTATCCTTGGGCAGGCAATAGCCGCCGTAGCCGAAGGAGGGGTTGTTGTAATGCCGCCCGATGCGGGGATCATGGCCGATGCCATCGATGATCTGGCGGCTGTCCAGGCCGTGGAACAGGGCGTAGCTGTCCAGCTCGTTGAAGAAGGCCACGCGCATGGCAAGGTAGGTATTGGCGAAAAGCTTGATCGCCTCGGCCTCGCGGCTGCCGCACAGCAGCACCGGCACATCGGCATCAAGCGAGGCTTCGCGAAGCAGGCCCGCGAAGGTTTCCGATGCGGCATCGGTGCCCCCCACCACGATGCGCGAAGGGTGAAGGTTGTCGTAAAGCGCGCGGCCTTCGCGCAGGAATTCGGGTGAAAAGACGATGCTGGTGGTGCCAAGACGGGCATTCAGCTGATCGGTAAAGCCGACGGGGATGGTGGATTTGATGATGATCCGGGCCTCAGGGGCCAGGCGCCGCGCGGTTTCGGCCACGGCCTCGACCGAGGCGGTGTCAAAGCGGTTGGTGCGCGGATCGTAAGAGGTGGGGGTGGCGATCACCACGAAATCGGCATCCCGCATCGCCACGGCCGGGTCATCGGTGGGGTGCAGGTTCAGGGTCTTTTCGGTCAGAAAGCGCGAAATATCGGGGTCTTCGATCGGCGATTTCCGGGCCTTGAGCAGGTCAAGGCGGGTGCGGTCGATATCCAGCGCGCGCACCTCGTGCCGCTGCGCCAGAAGGACAGAAAGTGAAAGGCCGACATATCCCAGCCCGGCAACAGCAATCTTCATGGGGTCATGGTCCCTGATGGTGGTCCTCCCTGACCTATACGATGGAAGAGGCTTAGAAAAGTCGGGCATTCCCGGGCCGGCCCTACTTTCGGTCACCTGCCGGGAAAAGGGCAGCGTTTCGCGCGCGAAACGGGGTGTTTCATGCCCCCTGTTCAGGGCAGGGCAGGGTGTTTTGCCCGGCTTTGCGGCCGGTTCCCTGAGTGCCCGATAATGCAAGATTATCAGACATTATGGGCGTCTTCAGGTGGCGGCGTTATTTGCCGGAAAATCTGTGCAAAAGCGCCGTGGTAGGATAGGGTGGGGGTTATGGATGCGCCCCCTGCCAAAGCTGTCCGCCCCGCAAAGCCCCGGCTTGATGCCGGTGCCAGTATGGGGCCTGGCCTTGCGCCGCTGCCGCCCGCCTTGCCGGGCTGGATTGCCGGGGGGCGGGCGGAAAGCCTTGAGTCTGCGGCCTTCCGGTCTGGGGCGGCGCTGGCACATCTGGATCTGGTCGCGGCCAGCGGGGCCGTGCCGCAGGCGCTGTGGCGCGATCGGCTGGCGCTGCGGGCGGCCGAGGTTTCGGCGGGCCTTGCCGGGCGGCGCGAGGGGGCGCGGGCCTTGCGCGATGCGGTTTGTCTGACAAGGGCGGGCGATGATCCGGGGCCTGCGGGAAACATCCTGCGGCACTGGTCCCGGGCGGTGGCGCGGCCGGTCTCGGTCGCGGGGTTGGGGCCAGTTCTGGAGGGTATTCCGGCCGATCTGATCGCCGGCTGTCTGGATCAGCCGGGCGCCACGCCGGTGGACCGGGCGGCGGGGGTGCTGGACGCGGTGCTGGGCGCCCGCCCCCGCGCCGAGACGGCGGCGCTGATCCTGGCCGAGGCGGCGCTGGCCCGGGCCATGGGCTGGGGGCATATCCTGCCGCTGCTGTCGCTGGTGGTGACGCTGCGGGATCTGCGGTTGCGAGGCGATGGGCTGCGGCTGGCCTGCCACCGGGCGGTGGCGGCGGGGGCGGCGCAGGCGGTGCCGCTGGCGGGGGAACTGGCGCGGGCGGCGGCGCGGTTGCGGGCGGTGCTGCCCCGTTTGCGGGCCAGGGGGGCGGAGCGGGCGGCAGAGATGTTCCTGACCCATGAGGCGCTGGCGCCGGGGGCGTTGACCTTCATGTCGGACCGCGCGGCGCGGCGGCTGTGTGACCGGCTGGTGGCCCTTGGCGCGCTGCATGAGGTGACGGGGCGTGACAGCTTTCGCCTTTACGGGCTTTTGCCATGAAAATGGCCAATACAGAGCCTGTTCTGGACCGGGAACTGGCCGATCTGCCCCCCGATCGGCGCTGGCGGGAATGGCTGCGCCGGGTCGAGGCGGTGCTGTTTGCCTCTGCCAGCCCCGTCCCGCGCGAGGCGCTGGCGCGGGTGGTGGGGCAGGGCGCTTCCGTCGATCTCTTGATCGGGGATCTGGCTGCCGATCTGGACGGGCGGGCCTTCGAGGTTGCCAAGGTTGCCGGCGGCTGGATGCTGCGGACCAGGCCCGCCTATGCGCCGGCGATCCGCGTGGCGGCGGATGTGGGGGATCAGCTGCTGGGTTTGAGCGATTTCGATACCGCCGTGCTGGCCGTCATCGCCTATCACCAGCCGATTGCCCGTGACGGGCTGAGGGATATCTTCGGGCGCGAGATCGGCCGCGATCTGATCGCCCGGCTGGCGGCCCGTGGCCTGATCGGCACCGGCCCCCGCGAACCCCGCCGCGGCGCCCCCCATACCTTTGTCACCACCGAAACCTTCCTTGCCGCCTTTGGCCTGGAATCCCTGCGCGATCTGCCAGACCGCGAGGCGCTGGCGGATGCGGGCCTTGCAGGCGAAGGGCCACAGGCCGGCGTCGCTTGACCCGCGGCCGATGTGGGCAGGGGGCAAGGCTGAGGCCCGGCCTGTGCCGCCAGCAGGCCCGTCCCGAGTTCCCGCTGATCGTCTCGTCACCCCGGTCGACTCAGAGATCCGCCTTATCCAGATCGGCCCCGGGGTGAACGCGGCCGAGGAGCCGCTTCTGTCGCATGCGGGCCTTGCCTGCGAGCTGGGCGGGAGGATCGAGGTTGCAATGACCGGGATCACCGGCACCTCCGAGCTGATCCGGCAGTTCCTGACCACGGTCGGGAGCGACCTGACACGCGATGTTCTGACCGGCCTCGCGAAGGAGCTGAACAGCCCGGCCCGTCGCCTTGGGGTCTGCCCGGAGCTGCTCGCCGGGATCGCCGACCGGCTGAACGATCCGGACCGGTACCGGCTACGGGGAGTCCCGGGGGAGGAAGCGATCGAGACATTCTGCGATGCGATCAGGTTTCCGGACCTTAGGG
>JALQTL010000367.1 GCA_023260935.1 Paracoccaceae bacterium | reverse complement strand
TCGAAGGCCATCACGAGTTCCACGGTGTCCAGGCTGTCTGCGCCCAGGTCGTCGATGAACGACGCGGTCTCGGTGACCTTGTCTTCTTCCACGCCCAGATGCTCGACGACGATCTTCTTCACGCGGTCAGCGATGTCGCTCATGTCACTTCCTCTTTCACGTTGCGGGAGTGTTCCCGGTCTTCTTGTCCCTGCCCCGGTTCGAGGCGATTCCCGCCGCGACTTCCGCGACGACACCGGTATAGCCGGTGATTTCCTGCGCGCCTATAGCAAGGGCTGGTTTCCAAGGCAAACGCTTTCCGATTGGTCCATTCCTGCCCGGCGGGGCGGTGTCACAGCATCGCCATGCCGCCGTTCACATGCAGCGTGGCCCCGGTCACATAACCGGCCTCGGTGCTGGCCAGATACAGCACCGCCGCCGCGATCTCGGCCGCCTCGCCCATGCGCCCGGCCGGCACCTGCGTCAGCAGCCTGGCCTTCTGGTCATCGCTCAGCTTTTCGGTCATCGCCGTGGTGATGAAGCCGGGGGCGACGCAGTTGATGGTGATGCCGCGGCTGGCCACCTCGGCCGCCAGCGATTTCGACATGCCCACCATCCCCGCCTTGGACGCGGCATAATTCGCCTGCCCGGGGTTGCCGATGGCCCCCACCACGGAAGAGATGTTCACGATCCGGCCCCAGCGGGATTTCATCATTCCCCGAATGGCCGCGCGGCACAGACGAAAGG
This sequence comes from Paracoccaceae bacterium, assembly GCA_023260935.1. Taxonomy (GTDB): domain Bacteria; phylum Pseudomonadota; class Alphaproteobacteria; order Rhodobacterales; family Rhodobacteraceae; genus Pseudotabrizicola. Next base: position 4,896 of record JALQTL010000367.1, on the reverse strand, counting down.
TGGCCGTCAGGTTCACATCCAGCACCGTCTGCCAGTCGTCATCCGACATCCGCATCGCCAGCCCGTCACGGGTGATGCCGGCATTGTTGACCAGAATATCCACCGATCCCATCGCCTCGGCCGCGCGCTTGACCAGCGCCTCCACCTCCTCGGGGACGGAAAGGTTGCAGGGCAGCACATGCGCCCGGCTGCCCAGATCGGCAGCAAGCTGTTCCAGCGGCTCCACCCGCGTGCCCGACAGGGCCACGCTTGCCCCCGCCGCATGCAGCGCCCGGGCGATATCTGCCCCGATGCCGCCCGATGCGCCTGTTACCAGCGCGGTCTTGCCTGTCAGGTCGAACATGTCGTCTCCTCCCCCACCTGTGCGCCGATCGGGCGCCATTTTTATCCGGGTTCCCCCGACCGCCGCCAATGGCGCCGGCCGGTCGCCTTGCTGTCGTTCCGTCTGTTTTCCGGCGTCGCGCCCACGGGCATCAGCCCTTCAGGGCAGCCACATCCTCGGGCGTGCCGATGGCGCGGGTTTCCGCACCGCTGGCAATGCGCTTGATCATCCCCGAAAGCGCCTTTCCGGCACCGATTTCCCAATAGTCGGTGACGCCCGCCCGTTCCATCCATTGCACGCTTTCGCGCCAGCGGACAGAGCCGGTCACCTGCGCGATCAGCAGATCGCGGAACCGGTCGGGTTCTTCCACCGCCTCGGCGCGGACATTCACCACGACCGGCACCGCAGGTTTCGAGATGACGACAGCCGCCAGAGCCTCGGCCATGACGGCAGCGGCGGGCTGCATCAGCGCGCAGTGGAAGGGGGCAGAGACAGGCAGCGGCAAGGCCCGCTTGGCCCCCCGCTCCTTGGCCAGCGCCATGGCCCGTTCCACAGCACCCTTGTGCCCGGAAATCACCACCTGCGCGGGGTCATTGTCATTGGCGGCCTGACAGACCTCGTCACCCGCGCTTTCGGCCGCGATGGCGGCAACGGCATCGAAATCAAGGCCAAGGATCGCGGCCATCGCGCCCACACCGACCGGCACCGCCTCTTGCATCGCGCGGCCGCGGATGCGCAGAAGCCGGGCCGTATCGCCCAGCGACAGCGCCCCCGCAGCGCAGAGCGCGGAATATTCCCCAAGGCTGTGCCCGGCCACGAATTGCGCATGGGTGATGCCAAAGCCTTCCGCCTCGAGCGCGCGCATCGCGGCAATCGAAGTGGCCATCAGCGCGGGCTGGGCATTCTGCGTCAGCGTCAGTTCGGCATTGTCGCCCGACCAGATCAGCGCCGAAAGCGCTTCGCCCAAGGCATCGTCCACCTCGTCGAAGACCGCCCGCGCGGCCGGATAGGCCTCGGCCAGCGCCTTGCCCATGCCGATGGTCTGGGCACCCTGCCCCGGAAATACGAATGCGCGGCTCATGCTGACCGATCTCCCCTGCCGTTTCCCCTGCCGTTTTCCCGTGAATAGCGAAGCGGGGGGCAAAGGGCAATCGGGCTGCGGCGGCAGCCATCGGCAAGGTTCCGCCCCGGTCCGCCCCCCGGCGCAAACAAGGAGCGCCTCCGGCGGGAGTATTTTTGCCAAGATGAAGGGCCAAGGCATGGCCCGGTGGGGGGCCCCTTTGTGCACAGCAGCTGTGCGGGCCGGGATCATGGGCAGGCACGGCGGGAATGCTAAGCTGACGTCATAGTGCTGAATGACCGGAGATTTTCGCATGACGGCCCAAAATACCGAAACCAGCTTTGGCTGGGTGGCGCGCAGCCTGCATTGGGCCACGGCCCTTCTGATCCTGCTGGCCATCCCTCTGGGGCTTTATGCCAACCAGATGCCCTATGACACCGACGCGGCCCTTGCCGCCAAGGCGCAGGTGTTTTCCATTCACAAGACGCTGGGGGTTGCGGCCTTTCTGGTGGCGGTGCTGCGCATTCTCTGGGCCTTGGTGCAGCCCCGTCCCCGGACCCTGCACCCCGGCCGGCGGCTGGAAACCACGCTTGCTGACGCCGTACACTGGCTGCTTTATGCAAGCCTTGTGGTGGTGCCGCTTTCGGGTTGGGTGCATCATGCGGCCGTCAGCGGCTTTGCGCCGATCCTGTGGCCCTTTGGCCAGACCCTGCCCTTTGTCCCGAAATCCGAAGCTCTGGGCGCGCTGGCCGGGGCAGTGCATTGGGTCTTCACCAAAGTGCTGGCCGCGACCATCCTGCTGCATGTGGCGGGCGCGCTGAAGCATCATCTGATCGACCGGGACGCCACACTCTTGCGCATGACGCGCGGGCTGTCGGCCGGCCCGGAGACGGCCGAGGGCAGCCTTGCGCGGGGGACCCGCCTTGTGCCCGTGGTGCTGGCGCTGGCGGTTTACGGGGCTGGCGCGGGTCTGGCCGTGGCGCTTGTGGGCGGGGAAGACACTTCCGCAACTGTGCCGGCAGAAGAGGCGGCGGCAGCCCAACCCGGTGCGGGCAACTGGCAGGTTGAGACCGGAAGCCTTTCCTTTTCGGTCACCCAGATGGGGCAAGCGGTGGGCGGCCAGTTCGCCCGCTGGACGGCCGACATCACCTTTGACCCGACCGCCGCCGCCGAAGGCCGCCATGGCGAGGTGACAGTGCGCATCGATACAGCCTCGCTGACGCTGGGGTCTGTCACCGATCAGGCCAAGGGAAAGGATTTCTTCGATACCGCCAGCTTCCCCGAAGCGGTCTTTACCGCGGATATTCTGGCCGAGGGCGACGCCTTTGTTGCCCGGGGCACGCTGCTTCTGCGCGGGGTCGAGGCGCCGGTGAGCCTGCCCTTCCGGCTTGAGATCGACGGCGACCGGGCGCGGATGACCGGCGCCACCCGGTTGGACCGCCGCAGCTTTGGCATGGGCGCGGCCTATGGTGACGAGACCACGGTGGGCTTCGGTGTTGACGTGGCGGTAGATCTGGTGGCGCAGCGCAAACAGTAACGCAGGCGTCGGCCCCATTATCGCGCATGGCAAAAGGGCCACCGGATCTGATCCGGTGGCCCCTTCCATTTCCTTCAATTGCAGGCGGCGATGACGCCGGGCGGATCATTCGGCCTTCATCGCCTCGATCGAGATTTGCACCTGCACCTCGTCCGACACGAAGGGGGCGAACATGCCCAGATTGTAATCCGACCGCAGCAGCGTGGTCGTGGCCGAGAAACCGGCCCAGGGTTGATTGGCCATCGGGTGATCGCCCGCCTGGTTCAGCGTGGCCTCCAGCACGACCGATTTCGTCACATCGTTCAGCGTCAGGTCGCCGGTGATACGGGCGGTCTTTTCGCCGGTCACCTCGATGCCGGTGGAGGTGAAGGTCACCATCTCTTCATCGCTGGCGCCGAAGAAATCGGCCGACATGAAGTGGTCAAAGCGTTCCTGCCAGCCGGTCAGCATGGTTTTGACCGGGAAGGACACGCTGACCGAAGAGGCGGCCGGGTTGGCCTGATCGAACATGATCTCGCCGTTGAAGCCCGAGAACATGCCCCAGTTGGTGGAATAGCCAAGGTGGTTGTAGGAAAAGAGGATCTGACTGTGGCTGGCGTCCAGAACGTATTTTTCGGCTTCGGCCAGGGCCGGGGTGGAAAGAAGGGCGGCCGAAAGGGCCAGTGCTGCAAAACGGGTCATGTCGGGCTACTCCGGTTCCGGTGGCCCCCATGGCCACCTGTGACCGGGGGAAGGTGGAGATAATTGCCCAACGGCACAATTGGCGGGGAATGAACAGCTTCTGCGCGAAAACGAACAGCGACGCCCCTTGGAACGGGGGGCCGCGCGCCACCCGCCCCCAACGCATTCCTGCCGGTTTCCCCCCGGCACGGTTGATCGCTTGCATCGCGGGGCGCAACCTGTATAAGGCGGCATCCTTTCCGCATCTCACCTGAACTGGCGATGCCTCTCGTGACCCGGGCCGCGGAAAGGCAATGCCCGGTCTTTGAAGCCGCCCGAGACGAAAAGGACGTTACATGCCGCTGTATGAGCATGTCTTTATCGCGCGTCAGGATCTTTCCAACGCGCAGGCCGAAGGCCTTGTCGAACACTTCAGCACCGTATTGTCGGACAACGGCGGCAAGGTCGTCGAGTCGGAATACTGGGGCGTCAAGACGATGGCCTACAAGATCAACAAGAACCGCAAGGGGCACTATGCCTTCCTGAAGACCGACGCGCCTTCGGCCGCCGTGCAGGAAATGGAACGCCTGATGCGCCTGCATGACGATGTGATGCGCGTGCTGACCATCAAGGTCGACGCCCATGGCGATGGCCCGTCGGTGCAGATGCAAAAGCGTGACGAGCGGGATCGTGACGACCGTGGCGATCGTGGTGGCTTCGGCGACCGTGGCCCGCGTCCCGACCGTGGCGACCGCGGCGACCGTGGCCCGCGCCCCGACCGCGCCCCCCGCGCCTGATCTTGGCCTGAAGGAAAGGAACCCCAACCATGGCGAACAAACCCTTTTTCCGCCGCCGCAAGGTTTGCCCCTTCTCGGGCGACAATGCACCGGCAATCGACTACAAAGATACCCGTCTGCTGCAGCGCTACATCTCTGAGCGTGGCAAGATCGTCCCGTCCCGCATCACCGCCGTCTCGGCCAAGAAGCAGCGCGAACTGGCAACGGCCATCAAGCGTGCCCGCTTCCTCGCCCTGCTGCCCTATGCCGTGAAATAAGGAGCAGATGACATGCAAGTGATCCTTCTTCAGCGCGTGGCCAAGCTGGGCCAGATGGGCGAGGTCGTGAACGTCAAGGACGGTTACGCCCGCAACTTCCTGCTGCCGCAGGGCAAGGCACTGCGCGCCAATGATGGCAACATCAAATCCTTCGAGGCCAAGAAGGCCCAGTTGGAAGCGCAGAACCTGGAAACCCGGAAAGAAGCCGAAAGCGTTGGCGCCAAGCTGGATGGCCAGACTTTCGTCATCATCCGCTCGGCTTC
>JALQTL010000330.1 GCA_023260935.1 Paracoccaceae bacterium | reverse complement strand
CGCCGGGTTTCGCAGGTTTCCGGCTTTCCGGTACAGTTCAACAAGGCCATTGTCGACAAGAACGCCTTTCTGCACGAAAGCGGCATCCATCAGGATGGCGTGCTGAAGAACGTACAGACCTTCGAGATCATGCGCCCCGAAGACATTGGGCTCACCTCGAAGAACATCGCCATGGGCAAGCATTCGGGACGGGCGGCACTGCGGGCCAAGCTGAAGGAACTGGGCTATGATCTGGCCGACAACCAGCTGAACGATGTCTTCGTGCGGTTCAAGGCGCTCGCCGACCGCAAGAAGGAAGTCTATGACGACGACCTGATCGCTCTGGTGGCGGATGAACAGACGAACGACGCCTATGAATACCTGCAACTGAAGAAACTGCGGGTGATCTGCGGCACCGAAGGCCCGCAAGAGGCCGACATGATCCTGTCGATCGACGGCAAGGATCACCACATCGACGCGACGGGCGACGGTCCGGTGGATGCGGCGTTCAACTGCGTGAAGATGCTGTTCCCGCACAAGGCGCGGCTGGAAGTCTATCAGGTGCATGCCGTGACCGAAGGGACCGATGCGCAGGCCACGGTTTCGGTGCGCCTGCAAGAGGACGGGCGGATCGTCACCGGATCGTCGGCCGATACCGATACGATCGTGGCCAGCACCCGCGCCTATATCAACGCCCTGAACCGCCTGATCGTGCGGCGCCAGAAAACCGCGCCGGGCGATGATGTGAAGACGGTCACTTATCACGGCGAATGACAGGTCAGGCCCGCGCCCCGTATCCGGGGCCCGGGCCTTATCCCCGTTTCTGATACCTGTCGCGCCGACCGCGGGCCGTGCCCATCAGACGATTTCATGCTATCCTTCCAGCGCGGCGCGGGATTGCCCGCCGCCTTTGGGCAGGAGGCAGATCAGTGACTGGATTGGCCAATCTCATTTCCCGCGCGGCGCGGGCCGCAACCGTGCTTCTTGTGCTTCTGACATCCCCCGCCCTTGCCCAGACCGCAGAGCGCGCAAAGCCCGTGACTGGCCCGGATGTCACCACGATTGGCGGCATTGCCCCGAACGCCCGAGTCAATGTGCGCAGCGGGCCGGCGGTTGTCTTTCCCAGCGTCGGGTCCGTGGGCTATGGAACCCGCGTCAGCAAGGGCATTTGCCTGGGCGGCGGCAGCGCGCGCTGGTGCCAGATCCGCACCATGGACGGGCGGCTTTCAGGCTATGTCTCGGCGCGCTTTCTGGTGGAAGGCGCCCCAGAGACGGCTGATGACAATCTGACAGGCGGGCCCGATTTCTGGGTGGTGCGTGGCCTTCCCCCCGGAGACCGGCTGAACGTCCGCCGCGATCCTTCGGCAAAGTCGCCCGCACTGGCCACCCTGCAAGAGCGCGAGATCGTGCGCAATCTTGGCTGCCGGATGATCGGCACCGTCCGCTGGTGCCGCATCCGTTCGACGGTCGGGATGGATGTCACGGGCTGGGTCGCCGGGCGTTTTCTGCGGGAATCAGGGCCGCCCCCTGCCATTCGTCCGCCTCAGGGCGGCGGATCAGGCGGGATCAGCGTGGTATCGGGGCTTGCCGCTGGCGATTTTCTGAACGTCCGGTCACGCGCATCGACCCAAGGCACCGTCGTGGCCCGCCTTGCCCCCGGCGCACAGGTACGAAACCTGGGCTGCGAACAAAAGGGCCAGACCAGATGGTGCCAGATCCGCACCCTTGGCGGGGTCGAGGTGACGGGCTGGGTGAACGGTCGCTATCTTCGATAGCGCAAGGCGCCGCGATCTGTGCGCCACCGGCATAGGCGTTTTCATCCCTTCATCTCTTGCAGCGTATTCCCACCGTCCACGACCAACATCGCGCCGGTGACATAGCTTGCCGCGTCCGAGGCAAGAAAAGCCGCACAGGCGGCAACCTCGTCCGGAGTGCCGGGGCGTCCGGCCGGGGTGCGGCCTCCCGCGGCGATCTCATCCTCCGAGGAGCTTTCGGTGGCGATCCAACCGGGCAAAACGGCGTTGCAGGTGATGCCCCGCGCGCCGTATTCCAGTGCGATGCTGCGCGTCATGCCGGTGATTGCCGCCTTGGCAGTGGCATAGGCGGATGATCCGTCAATGGTGACGACAGGCCCGGTCACGCTGCTGATATTGACGATCCGGCCGAAACCGCGCTGCGCCATCCCCGGCAAGGCGGCGCGGCAACAGTGAAATGTGGTGTTGATGTTCAGCGCCATGTGATGCGCCCAATCGGCATCTGACCAGTCGGCCAGATGCCCGCGTCCGACCTGCCTGCCGGTTTGAACCATGCCCGCGTTGTTGATCAGGATATCGACCGGGCCAAGCCGGTCTTCAACCGTATCAAACAGCGTTGCCACCTGCGCAGGGTCTGTCAGATCGGCAATGTGGGACAGGGCCCCCAGTTCCCGCCCTCGGTCATGAATGCGCCCTGTGGTGGCGGTGATGGCAACCCTTGCCCCGGCATTTGCAAGCTGCCGCGCAATGACAAATCCGATTCCCCCCGCACTTCCCGCCCCTGTAATCAGCGCAACACGGCCTGCCGAACCCGCCATCTGAAACCTCCTGCATTTCTGCCCGCCTTCCAGCAGCATGACGGGGCGTCTGAAATGTGCAAGAAAAGACCAGACGAATGCCCGCAAAACCCCATGTTTTGTGTGATTTTCCCATACACGCGGAATTGTGCCCGCCCAATCCGGCAGGGCTTCCGCTTGGCGGTGCAGGCTTCTATATGAAAGCGCCCGCCCGGTGCCCCCGAGTCGCGGGCTGCTGTGTTTGCAAAGGAAACTCCATGCTGCTTTCTGGCCTGTTTTCGTCAGATATGGCGATCGACCTCGGGACGGCGAACACCCTTGTCTATATCCGAGGCAAGGGCATCGTGCTGAACGAGCCCTCGGTCGTTGCCTATCATGTGAAGGACGGCAAGAAACAGGTTCTGGCGGTGGGTGAAGATGCCAAGCTGATGCTGGGCCGGACCCCCGGTACAATCGAGGCGATCCGCCCGATGCGCGATGGCGTCATCGCGGATTTCGACAGCGCGGAAGAGATGATCAAGCATTTCATCCGCAAGGTTCACAAACGCACAACCTTTTCAAAGCCGAAGATCATCGTCTGCGTGCCGCATGGGGCAACGCCGGTGGAAAAGCGGGCAATCCGTCAATCGGTCCTCTCGGCAGGCGCGCGGCGTGCGGGACTGATTGCCGAACCCATCGCCGCGGCCATCGGGGCAGGCATGCCGATCACAGACCCCACCGGCAACATGGTGGTGGACATCGGCGGCGGCACAACCGAAGTGGCCGTCCTGTCGCTGGGCGATATCGTCTATGCGCGCTCTGTCCGCGTGGGCGGCGATCGGATGGACGAGGCGATCATCAGCTATCTGCGCCGCCATCAGAACCTGCTGATCGGGGAATCCACCGCCGAGCGCATCAAGACATCCATCGGCACGGCACGGATGCCCGATGACGGGCGCGGTGCATCCATGCAGATCCGCGGGCGTGACCTGCTGAACGGCGTGCCGAAAGAGACCGAGATCAATCAGGCGCAGGTGGCCGAAGCGCTTGCCGAACCCGTGCAGCAGATCTGCGATGCCGTGATGCAGGCGCTGGAAGCAACCCCGCCTGATCTTGCGGCCGACATCGTGGACCGCGGCGTGATGCTGACCGGCGGCGGGGCGCTTCTGGGCGATCTGGACCTGTCCTTGCGCGAACAGACCGGGCTTTCCATCTCGGTCGCGAATGAGTCTCTGAATTGTGTGGCGCTTGGCACCGGGAAGGCGCTGGAATACGAAAAGCAGCTGCGGCATGTGATCGACTACGACAGTTGATCTTGGCCTGAAGAGCCGGGCAAGGTGGAACGGCCATGGCAAAGACGCGCACCGATCCTGAAGAGTTTTCGCGCCCCCTGAGGCGTGTGCTGGTGGGCCTGCTGGTTCTCTTCCTTCTGGGGCTTTTCCTGTTGTGGCGGATTGACAGCCCGCGGGTCGAACGCCTGCGCGCGGCAATGATTGACCGCTTTCTGCCATCCTTCGAATGGGCGCTGGTGCCGGTGACCAAGGCCACCGACATGCTGGACCAGTTTCAAAGCTATGCCAGCCTTTACGAACAGAATCAGGAACTGCGGCGCGAATTGCAGCAGATGAAGGCGTGGAAAGAGGCCGCGCTGCAACTGGAACAGCAGAACGCCCGCCTGCTGGACCTGAATCAGGTGCGGCTGGACCCCAAGCTCACTCATGTCACCGGGCAGGTTCTGGCCGATAGTGGCAGCCCCTTCCGCCAATCGGTGCTGATCAACGTGGGCAGCCGTGACGGCATTCTGGATGGCTGGGCCACCATGGACGGGATCGGTCTTGTCGGCCGCATCTCCGGCGTGGGCGAACGCACCAGCCGCGTGATCCTGCTGACCGACACCAACAGCCGCATCCCCGTGACGGTGCAACCTTCGGGGCAAAAGGCCATCCTGTCGGGGGATAACTCGCAACTGCCCCCGCTTGATTTTCTGGAAGACCCCGATGAAGTGCGCCCCGGCGACCGGGTAGTCAGTTCCGGCGATGGCGGCATGTTCCCCTCGGGCATTCTGGTCGGTCAGGTCGTCATGGGTACCGACCGCCGCCTGCGGGTCACACTCAGCGCCGATTATCAGCGGCTGGAATTCCTGCGCGTGCTGCGCAGCCATGAATTGCAGCCGATCACCGATGCGGGTGCCCTGATCGCCCCGCCGGTCCTGCCGGCAGGCCCCGATACATCGGATGCGCTGAATACCGAAGCCGTGCCCGCCCGCGGCACCCTGCCCGAGGCGGAACCAAATGCAGATGCCTCGTCCGAAACGGATGGCGGCGATGGTTGAAGGGCAGACGCAGCGCGCATGGGTCTATCGCGGCCTGTTCCTGTTGGTCGCGCTGGTGCTTCTGTTCACGCGGCTTTTGCCGCTTGGATCGGTCGCGGGGGATTGGCCGGGACCCGACATCCTGCTGTGTCTGATCTTCGCCTGGGCCACCCGCCGGCCTGACTATCTGCCGGTCTGGCTTCTGGCGGGTGTCCTGCTGTTGGAAGATCTGGTGCTGATGCGCCCGCCGGGCCTGTGGACGGCGCTGGTGATTGTGGCGGTGGAATTCGTCCGGTCGCGCGTGGCGCTGACACGCGAACTGACCTTCATGGCCGAATGGGCCATGGTGGCGGGGTTGATGGTGGGGCTGTTGCTGGCTTACCGGCTGGTCTTCACGGTTTCGTTCCTGCCCCAGCCCGGATTCGGCTTTGCCATGATGCAGACTTTGTGGTCGATCCTGTGTTACCCCTTGGTGGTGGGCGCAAGCCGCATCGCCTTTGACCTGAGGAAGCCCGCCACTGGCGAGGTTGACAGCTACGGACGCCGCCTATGAGACGCAGCCCAAAGGAAACGGACGAGGCCGCCAGCATTACCCATCGGCGCGGCCTGCTTCTGGGCGGCGCCATGACGGCCATGTTTGCGGTGCTGGGCGCAAGGATGCGCTACCTGTCGGTCGAACAGGCAGACCAGTTCAAGCTGCTGGCCGAGGAAAACCGCATCTCGATCCGGCTGATCCCCCCGGCACGCGGCCTGATCCAGGATCGCAACGGGAAGCTGATCGCCGGGAACGAACAGAATTACCGGGTGGTGATCACCCGCGAAGATGCCGGCGACGTGCAGGCAGTGCTGGCCAAGCTGGCCCATGTCATCCCGCTGACTGCCGATGATCTGGACCGCACAGAGAAAGAGATGAAACGCTCATCTCCCTTTGCACCAATCACGGTGGCCGACCGTCTTTCTTGGGAAGACCTGTCGAAAGTGGCACTGAATTCACCATCGCTGCCGGGCGTGTCGCCCGAGGTGGGGCTTAGCCGCATCTACCCGCGCGATACCGATTTCGCGCATGTGGTGGGCTATGTCGGCCCGGTATCGGAACGCGATCTGGAAGGCCAGGAATCGCCAGACCCCTTGCTGACAATCCCCAAGTTCCAGATCGGCAAGATCGGGGTAGAGCGCTGGATGGAAGACGCACTGCGCGGCAAGGCCGGCACCCGGCGGATCGAGGTGAATGCCGTCGGCCGCGTGATGCGCGAACTGGAACGGCAAGAGGGCGACCCCGGCGCCGATATCCGCCTGACCATCGATGCCGGCGTGCAAAACTTTGCGCAGGCCCGTCTGGGCGAAGAATCGGCCGCCGCGGTGGTCATGGATGTGACGAACGGTGACATCATCGCCATCGCCTCGGCGCCATCCTTCGATCCCAACCTGTTCGTCCGCGGGATCAGCCACACCGATTACAACGCGCTGATGGAAAACGATCACCGCCCCTTGGCGAACAAGACCGTGCAGGGCGTCTATCCCCCCGGGTCCACCTTCAAGATGGTCACAGCCCTTGCCGCCATCAAGGCGGGGCTGATCACTGTCGATACAAAGGTGCGCTGCCCCGGCTATCTGGAGGTGGGCGGGCGCCGCTTTCACTGCTGGAAACGTGCCGGTCACGGGGCCGTGGACCTTGAACGATCGCTGTCCGAAAGCTGCGACGTCTTCTATTACGACATCGCCCAGAAAGTCGGCATCGACAAGATCGCCGAGATGGGCCGCGAACTGGGCCTTGGCATCCGTCACGATATTCCGATGTCGGCGATTGCCGACGGCATCATGCCCAACAAGCAATGGAAGCTGGAACGTCACAAGGCCGATTGGCGGATCGGCGATACGATCAACGCCAGCATCGGGCAGGGCTATGTCCTGACCTCGCCGCTTCAACTTGCCGTGATGACCGCGCGGCTTGCCACCGGCCGGGCGGTTCAGCCCCGGCTGGTGCGATCGATCGACGGCAAGGAACCCCCCGTGGCCGAGGCGCCGGAACTGGATGTGGCGGAAGCCGCGCTACGCAAGATCCGGCTGGGCATGTTCGCGGTGATGAATTCACAGCGCGGCACCGCCTATTCATCACGAATTGCCGAAGAAACGCTGGTCTGGGCCGGCAAGACAGGCACCAGTCAGGTGCGCAACATCACCGCCGCCGAACGCGCCCGAGGGGTGATTTCCAACGATCAGTTACCCTGGAACCGGCGTGACCATGCACTGTTCGTAGGCTTTGCCCCCTTCGAAAACCCCCGCTATGCGGTGTCGGTCGTGGTGGAGCATGGCGGCGGCGGGTCCACTGCCGCGGCCCCCATCGCGCGCGACATCATGCTGCGCGCCCTGCATGACGATCTGCCGCCGCTGTCGGCCTATCCCAGCAGTCAGCGCAACCGTATCGAATCCATGTTCGAACGCCTGCCGCTGCGCGATGCCGAAGGCCGCGCGCCTGCCGCTTCCCGGGCATGAGGCGGCACAGATGAGCTTTCTGGAATACCGCGTCAAATACGTTCCCTCGGGCCTGAAGAAGGTGCTGTATCTGAACTGGCCGCTTATCGTGCTGGTCACGGCCGTTTCGGCAGTGGGGTGGCTTGCGCTTTATTCCATCGCCGGCGGACGGCTGGATGTCTGGGCTGGCCGTCAGATGCAGGTCTTTGCCCTTGGCGCGGTGCTTATGCTGTTCGTGGCCTTCGTGCCGATCTGGTTCTGGCGCAACATGTCACTTCTGGCCTATCTGGTCAGTATCCTGCTGCTGCTGGTGGTCGAATTCTTCGGCACCGTCGGCATGGGCGCGCAGCGCTGGATCGAGGTGGGGGGGCTGCGCCTACAGCCTTCGGAACTGATGAAGGTCACGCTGGTGATGATGCTGGCGGCCTATTACGACTGGCTGGATGTAAAAAAGGTCTCGCGCCCTCTCTGGGTGGCCGTGCCGGTGGTGCTGACCGTGATCCCCACCGTTCTTGTGCTGATGCAGCCCAACCTTGGAACCGCGCTGATCCTATTGATGATCGGCGGGGCGGTCATGCTGCTGGCGGGGGTCAGCTGGTGGTATTTTGCGGCCGTGATCTCGATGGTGGTAGGCGCCGTCACAGCCGTTTTCACCACGCGCGGCACCGAATGGCAGCTTTTGCATGATTACCAATATCGCCGGATCGACACCTTCCTTGACCCAACGGCAGATCCGCTGGGGGCGGGCTACAACATCATTCAGGCGCAAATCGCGCTTGGGTCGGGCGGATGGGGTGGCAAAGGCTTCATGCAGGGCACCCAAAGCCGGCTGAACTTCCTGCCCGAAAAGCATACCGACTTCATCTTCACCACGCTGGGCGAGGAATTCGGCTTCATCGGAGTTTTCAGCCTGCTGGTGCTTTACGGGCTGATCCTTGTGTTCTGCTATGTCTCTGCCCTGCAAAACAAGGACCGCTTCTCGATCCTGCTGATCCTCGGGATCGCTGTGAACTTCTTTCTCTACCTTGCGGTCAACCTGTCGAT
>JALQTL010000190.1 GCA_023260935.1 Paracoccaceae bacterium | reverse complement strand
ACGTTCTTCAGCACGCCATCCTGATGGATGCCGCTTTCGTGCAGAAAGGCGTTCTTGCCGACAATGGCCTTGTTGAACTGTACCGGAAAGCCGGAAACCTGCGAAACCCGGCGTGACAGGTTCATGATCTTGGTCGTGTCGATCCCGGTCTGATAGGGCAGGATATCGTTCCTGACCCGCATCGCCATGACCACTTCTTCCAGCGCGGTATTGCCTGCCCGTTCACCCAAGCCGTTGATCGTGCATTCGATTTGCCGCGCCCCGGCCTCTACCGCGGCCAGAGCGTTGGCCGTGGCCATACCCAGATCGTTGTGGCAGTGCGTGGCAAAAACAATCGTATCGGCCCCGGGCACGCGTTCCAGCAGCATCCGAATGATCTTGGCGGACTCGAAGGGGTAGGTATAGCCCACCGTATCGGGGATGTTGATCGTGGTGGCCCCGGCCTTGATGGCGATTTCCACCACCCGGCACAGGTAATCATGTTCCGTCCGGGTCGCATCCATGGGCGACCACTGCACATTGTCACACAGGTTGCGCGCATGAGTGACCGTTTCATGGATACGCGCGGCCATTTCGTCCATGGTCAGGTTCGGAATGGCCCGGTGCAGCGGCGACGTCCCGATAAAGGTGTGAATCCGCGGCCGCGCGGCATGTTTCACCGCTTCCCAGCAGCGGTCGATATCCTTGAAATTCGCCCGCGCCAGGCCGCAGATCGTTGAATTCTTCGACCGCTTCGCAATTTCGCTGACGGCGGCGAAATCGCCTTCGGAGGCGATCGGAAAGCCTGCTTCGATGATATCGACGCCCATTTCGTCCAGCAGGCCGGCAATTTCCAGCTTTTCTTCATGCGTCATCGTCGCGCCGGGGCTTTGTTCGCCATCGCGCAGCGTGGTGTCGAAGATCAGGACGTGATCCTGTTTTGCCTTGTCAGTCATTGGAATGTTCCTTGTTTCTTAGCCATGTTTCGCGTGCGGGGCGCTGTTCACCTCTGAGCGGCAGCACCCCAAAGGGCACGCTCAGAGGCGGCTAAGAAGAAGCAGGCCACGGGGCATCAGCGGCGCAAAAGCTGCGCAGGCCTTGGCAATATGGGCATCCCGTGTCATGGGGCGCGACGATAGCCACGCAGGCGGCAAGGTCAAGCGGGAAATGCAGGCACGGGGCTGATCCGCAGGTGCAGGCGGCCGCCGTACTGCATGCTTGCCCCAAGCGGTTTTTCGACTAGGTGGCCGGAAGACCGGAAAAAAAGGGGTGGCCATGCGGGCGGTGATCATCGGGGCTTCGGGCGGGATCGGGGCGGCATTGGCTGCGCGGCTGGCAGGGCAGGGGGCGGAACTGGCGCTGTTTTCCCGCAGCGAGCATGGGTTTGACCTGACGGACGAAGCCTCGGTCGCAGGTCATCTGGCGGGGCTGTCGGGGACTTATGACCTGATCTTTGTTGCCACGGGCGCGCTGGAATTGAACGGCGTTCCCCCGGAAAAGACGCTGAGGGCGCTGGACCCGGGGGCATTGGCCGCGCAATTTGCGCTGAACGCCACGGGGCCTGCGCTGGTCTTGAAACATGCACTGCGCCTGTTGCCAAAGGAACGGCCCGCACGGTTCGCGGCGCTGTCGGCGCGGGTGGGCAGCATCGGTGATAATGGGCTGGGCGGGTGGTATGGCTACCGGGCCGCCAAGGCCGCGCTGAACCAGTTGATCCATACGGCCGCCATCGAAATCTCGCGCAGCCATCCGCAATCGGTGGTGGTTACGCTGCACCCGGGGACTGTCGCCACCCCGCTGACGGCGAAATATGCGGGCAGTTACAAAACCATCCCGCCTGAACAGGCGGCGGCAAACCTGTTGTCGGTTCTGGAACGGTTGACGCCGGAGGACAGTGGCGGGTTCTTCGACTGGCAGGGAAAACGCATCCCATGGTGAAACGGCTGATCCTTGTTCTGGGGGATCAGCTGACCCCCGACATCGCGGCCCTGAGGGCCGGTGACAAGACGCGCGACCTTGTGGTCATGGCCGAAGTGATGGCCGAGGGAACCTATGTGCCCCATCACCCCCAGAAGATCGCGCTGATCCTCTCCGCGATGCGTCATTTCGCGCAGGAATTGCGCGATGCGGGCTGGAACCTGGCTTATTCGACGCTGGATGACCCCGAAAACACCCAGTCGATCGAGGGCGAGCTTTTGCGCCGCGCGGCAGGGTATGGGGCGTCCGAGGTTCTGGCCACCCGACCGGGCGAATGGCGTCTGATCCGCGCGCTGGAAGAGATGCCGCTGAAGGTGACGCAGCTTCCCGATGACCGGTTCCTGTGTTCAGAGGCGGAATTTGCCGACTGGGCGCAGGGGCGCAAGCAGTTGCGGATGGAATGGTTCTACCGCGACATGCGGCGCAAGACGGGCCTGTTGATGGAGGGTGATCAGCCCTTGGGCGGGCAGTGGAACTTTGACCACGACAACCGCAAGCCGGCAAAGCCCGACATGCTGCGCCCGCGCGCCCCCCGCTTTGCCCCCGATGCCGTAACGGCACAGGTACTGGCGCTGGTCGAGACGCGGTTCTCCCGGCATTTCGGCCGGTCACGCCCCTTTGGCTGGGCGGTCACCCGGCAGGACGCCTTGCAGGCGCTGGATCATTTCATCTGCCACAGCCTGCCCCGGTTCGGGGATGAACAGGATGCGATGCTTCAGGATGACCCCACGCTTAGCCATTCGCTGCTGTCGCCCTATCTGAACATCGGGCTTCTGGCGCCAATGGAAGTTTGCCACAGGGCCGAGGCAGAGGCTCTTGCCGGTCGGGCGCCGCTGAATGCGGTGGAAGGGTTCATTCGCCAGATCATCGGCTGGCGCGAATTCGTGCGTGGCATCTATATGCTGGAAGGGCCGGAGTATACCGGGATGAACGTGCTGGGCGCGCGGCGGGCGCTGCCGGCGGCCTTCTGGGGCGGCGAGACGCAGATGAACTGCATGGCGCAGGCCGTGGCGCAAACCCGCGACCTTGCCTATGCCCATCACATCCAGCGTCTGATGGTGACAGGCAATTTCGCCCTGCTGGCAGGGGTGGACCCGCAGGCCCTGCATGCGTGGTATCTGTCGGTCTATGCCGATGCCTTCGAATGGGTCGAGGCGCCCAACACCATCGGGATGAGCCAGTTCGCCGATGGCGGGATCGTGGGGTCGAAGCCCTATGCCGCCTCGGGGGCCTATATTGACCGGATGTCGGATTACTGCGGCAAATGCCATTACAGTGTAAAGGAAAAGACAGGCCCGAAGGCCTGCCCGCTGAATACGCTTTACTGGGATTTCCTGATCCGCCATCGGACCCGGTTCGAGCGTAATCCGCGGATGGCGCAGATGTACCGGACATGGGACAGGATGGCGCTGGAACGGCAACAGTCGGTGTTGCAGGATGCCGCCGGGCATCTGGCCAGACTGGACAAGGGCAGTGCGATCTGACCCTTTGGGGGCAGGCGGCCAAAAGGGGGTAAGCCATGGAATTCTCGATCATCCAGCCGCCGCGGATAGACTTCGGTCGCGGCAAGGCGGCCGGGGCGGTGGCGGCGGCAACGGGGTTCGGGGCGCGGGGTATCGTGGTGCATGGCGCGAACCCTGCCCGCGCGGCCTGGTTCATGGAAACTGCCAAGGCGGGGGCCGATCTGATGGGCCTTGCCTGTGGCGGCGAGCCCACGCTGGCGGATCTGGAGGCTGCGATCCTGCGCACCCGCCCGCACCGGCCCGACTGGGTGATCGCCATCGGCGGCGGGGCGGTGCTGGATCTGGGCAAGGCGCTTGCCGCCATGCTGCCTGCGCCGGGCGGGGTGATGGATCATCTTGAAGGGGTGGGCCGGGGATTGCCGCTACAGGCCACGCCCTTGCCCTTCATCGCCCTGCCCACAACCAGCGGGACCGGCGCCGAGGTAACAAAGAACGCGGTGATCGGGGTGCCGGAACAGGGCCGCAAGGTCAGCCTGCGCGATGACCGCATGATTGCCCGGGTGGCCATCGTCGATCCGGCGCTGACGGATGGCTGCCCGCCCTCGGTTACGCTGGCATCGGGGCTGGATGCGCTTACGCAGGTCATCGAACCCTATGTAAGTTGCCGGGCCACGCCTTATACCGATGCGATCACCCTTCCGGTGATCCTGCCCGGACTTCGGGCGCTGATCCGCCTGCGGGAAGGCGAAGACGCTTCGGCGCGCGATACCATGGCGTTGATGTCGCTGACGGGCGGGCTGGCGCTTGCCAATGCAGGGCTGGGCGCGGTGCACGGGTTTGCCGGGGTCATTGGCGGCATCACCGGGGCGGCGCATGGGGCGATTTGCGGCACGCTTCTGGGCCCGGTGCTTTTGATGAACCGCCGGCGTGCCACGGGCGAGGCGCGGGCGCGGATTGACAGGGTTTGCGCCCTGTTGGCAGAGGGGCTTGGGTGCAGCGCCGAAGCCGCGCCGTCGGTCCTTGCCGGCTGGGCGCGGGCGCAGGGTTTGCCCGGTCTTGCCGCCCTTGGGCTGGGGGCAGAGCGTCATCCAGCTGTGGCCGAGGTTGCGCTGACAGCTTCGTCCATGAAAGGAAACCCTGTCGCCTTGTCACCCGCAGACCTGTGCGAGGTTCTTGCGCAGGCATCCTGACAGGCCCCGGGGGCCTGCCTGCCTTGCAATCGACCACCCCGTCCCCATCTTCGAAGGTGATCAACAAGAGGGGTCGGGGATGAGCACGGCAAAATCGCTTTTCGACACGCTGATGGCGCAGGTGGGTTCGCTGTCCTCCGGGCAGGGGGCAGGCGAGCTTGCCGACAAGGCCAAGGGCGCGTGGAACAACCAGTCTGCCTTGGGCAAGGGCGCCATCGCGGGCGGGCTTCTGGGCCTTTTGCTGACGGGCAGCGGGCGCAAGCTGGTGAAGACCGGCGCAAGGATTGGCGGGGCTGCGCTGATCGGAGGTCTGGCCTACAAGGCCTATGAGGACTGGAAGGCAGGCAAGGCCGCGCATGCAGAAGCCGGGCCACTGGCGCTGCCGGAACCGCAGGGCACGGCCTTTCTGCCGTCGGATGAGGCGCAAGCCGACGACCTTTCGATGCGGCTTGTGCAGGCCATGGTGGCAGCGGCAAAGGCCGATGGGCAGGTAACGGATACCGAGCGTCAGAAGATCGGGGCACAACTGGCGCAGCTTGGCCTTGCGGCCGAGGCCGAGCGTCTGATCGCGGCAGAACTGGACGCACCGCTGGACCCGGGCCGTATTGCAGGCCTTGCCCGAACCGAAGCGGAAGCGGCCGAGATCTATGCCGCCTCTCTGTTGTCGGTTGATCCGGAGGGTGCGGCGGAACGGGGCTATCTGGCCATGCTGGCCGCCCGTTTGAAGCTGGACCCGGGGCTGGTGGCCCATCTTCATGCCAAGGCGGCACAACTGGCCTGACGGTTTCGGCGCGCCTCAGGCGCGCTCTACCATCAGCCAGACCCCGCCTTCCGGGCGCAGGGTCAGGATCATCACGGGTTTCGGCGCCTTGCCCGGCACAAGGGCAAATCGGAAGCGCGCCAGAAGGGTCGCAAGGATGATCACCGCCTCTTGCAGGGCGAAATTCGCCCCGATGCAGATGCGCGGGCCGTCACCAAAGGGCAGATAGGCAAAGCGGTCAATCGCCTTGGGGTCGGCAAAGCGGGCCGGATTGAAGCGGTGCGGTTCCTGCCAAAGCTTGTGATGGCGGTGCAGCGCATAGATCGGCAAGATGACGGTATCGCCCGGGCGCACCTCGCGCCCGCAGAGCAGATCTTCGGCCTGTGCCGTGCGCGACAGAAAGGCCGCAGGCGGATAAAGGCGCAGGGTTTCATCCACGATCCGGCGCGTCAGGGGCAGGGCGCCCAGATCTGCCGAGGTGGCCGCCCGGTCGCCCAGAACTGCCTGCGCCTCGGCCCGGGCGGCCTGTTGCACGGCGGGATCGAAGGCACAGAGATAGAGTGCCCAGGAAAGGGTCAGCGCCGTCGTTTCATGCCCGGCGACGATAAAGGTCAGCAGGTTGTCACGCAGTTCCGGCGTGGTCATCCGGCGGCCGGACTTGGGGTCTTCGCCCGCCAGCAGCAGATCCAGCAGATCGGGCACCGGCTTTGGCCCGGATGCCTTGCGCGCCTCGATCGCCTGATCGGCCAGTGACTTGGTCTGGCGCATCGCGGCGCCGGTGATCATGCGGTTCAGCCGGGGCACCCAGGGGGGCGCGCCCAGAATATCCAGCAGCGATACCTTGGCGGTCTGGGCGATATATTGTTCGATGGCGCGGTGAACGGCGGCGCGGTCGAAACCTTCACCCCCCGAAAAGGTGACGTCCGAGATCACCTCGAAGGTTGCAGTCACCATTTCGTCGAACAGATTGACGGCCCGGCCCACCCCGTGCCCGATGCGGTCACTGGCCCGGTCGGCGGCAGCGGTCATCACGGGGCCAAGGGCTGCCACATTGCGATGGGTGAAGACAGGGGCCGCCGTGCGCCGCTGCCACAGCCATTCCTGGCCTTCGGCCACGAACAGACTGTCGCCAATGGCGGGTTCAAGGATCTGCTTTGTGACGGTGGATTTGGGATAATCCTCGACCCGGTCGCGCAGGATACGGCGCAGGGCCTCGGGGTCCATCACCATGTGCCAGCGTTTGCCCGTGCGACCCGAGATGATGGGTGCATGGGTGGCGATTTCAGGGATCAGTTCCAGCACATTGCGCCGCCCTGCCTGCAATGACCCCCAGACCCCGAGTGGCTGGGTGGCAAGCGGCACCTGGGCGGGCAGGGCGGGCAGAAGGGCGGCAGGGCTGGTCATGGCGCGGCATGCTCCTTGGGGACAGGCCTGATATAGGTCGCATCCCGCCGGCGTCACAGCCTTGCGCCCGATGGGCATCCCGGTCTATCCCGAAAGCATCGTAATTTCGGGGGGTGCATGATGGTGTGGCGCATTGCAGGTCTGGTGGCGGCCGGGTTTCTTCTGGCGGGCTGCGCCGGCAACGATCTGGCCGAACCGCCTGTTCCGCTGGGGGATTTCGGGCTGGGCCTGAACATCGTCGTTGCCGACAATGTGCAGAAGGTGCCGATCAGTCGCAATGCAACACCGGAAGAATGGGAATCGGTGATGAAAGAGGCGGTGGCTGCGCGCTTTGGCCGCTATCAGGGGTCGCGGCTTTACAACATCGGCATCTCGGTCGATGGCTATGCCTTGGCCCCCCCCGGTATTCCCGTCGTCGCTGCGCCGAAATCGGTTCTGGTGGTCACGGCGAACGTCTGGGACGACGCCGCACAGAAAAAGCTGAATGCCGAGGGCAAGCAGTTCACCGTCTTTGAAAGCCTGTCGGGTGAAACGGTGATCGGCACCGGGCTGACGCGGTCGAAAAAGCAGCAGATGGAGGCTTTGTCCTATAATGCCGTAAAGCGGGTCGAGGACTGGTTTCTGGACAATCCCGAATGGTTCGGCCTGACCAAGGAAGAAGTCGCCGCCGCCCGCAAGGCCCAAGCCGCGGCCGCTGCGGCGGCACCATCCTCTGCTGCGGCCCCGTCAACCGAACCGGCCCCGGCTGCAACCGTGGGTTCCACCGTGGGCGCCGCGCCGATTGTCACCACCAGCACTCCTGCCCCTGCTGTTGGTCTGCCCTGAGCGGGCGTGACGGGTCTTGTGGCAGCAGCACTTGATTTTTCCCCGGCGGGCAGATAAGTGCCCGCCCGTGTAGATCGGGGCCCATGCAGGCAAGATGCCGGGGCCCCCCGAAATCAAGGGCGCTTCGGCAATGGCAAAGGCAAAGTTTGAACGTAACAAGCCGCATGTGAACATCGGCACGATCGGGCACGTTGACCACGGGAAGACGACGCTGACGGCGGCGATCACGAAGTACTCCGGCGAATTCCGTGCCTATGAC
>JALQTL010000156.1 GCA_023260935.1 Paracoccaceae bacterium | reverse complement strand
ATGGAGATCCGCAAGGCCGTTGGCGGGTTCTCGATGTTCAGTGTCGATGGCTGCCATATGGTTGAACATACGATCAACGATATCAACATCGCGATGCAATTGACGGCGAGTGCGGGCGTGATTTTCGTCGATGATTATTATAACCCTGCATGGCCCGGCGTTCACGAGGCTGTCTGCAAGATGTATCAGACGGGCTCGCCCGTTTTTGTTCCGTTTGCCTATACGTCAAACAAGCTGGCCCTGTGTCATATCGGTTATCACAGGCGGTATCTGGATTTCGTCCACAGGTCCGTGAGCCATCATTTCCCCGAAACCAACATCAAGAAGGCGATGATGTTCGGCTATGAAACCCTTGTCCTTACCCCAACCCCCGGGTCTTCGAAGATTATTGCGGGGTAAGGGCCAGAAAAACAGGTTCTGACCCTTGGATTCATATGTCCGTTCGGTAGTGTTGCGGCGTTTTATATGATGACGAATTCATCCGCCGTCAGTGTCACCCCATTCGTGAACGTTGCAAAGTGCACAGCGGCGCCGGCGCCAGAGCCGTCTGCATCATAGAACAATTCCCCGGTCGCAGAATTATGCACGATGCGATGGGCAGCCGTCGTTGCCGCGGCGCCGATGGTAAATGCGGCCTCGGCCAGGCCGCCCGTTACGGTAAGGGCGGTGAAAATGGCGCTCTCAAGGTGGATCACGTCATCGATCAGACTGTAGTCGGTGATCGTATCCACATTGGTGGCGCCCAGAGCCGAGTCAAAGATGAAGACATCCGCGCCAGCATCCCCAGTCAGGGTATCATTTCCGTCCCCGCCAAGCAGCGTATCATCTCCGGCCCCGCCTAGCAGCAGATCATTGCCAAGGCGCCCGTCGATAACATCGTTCCCGGCGGCGCCCCAAAGGATGTTGCCGCCCGCGTCGCCAGAAATTGAATCGTCCCGGAACGAACCGAAGACATCCTCGATGCCGACATAGGTGTCGCCCGCGGCGATGCCGGTGTTGTTGGAGGACGTTTGCAAATCCACGCGGACCCCGGTCGCAGCATCCGTGTATTGCGCGCGGTCGCGATTGCCTGCCCCACCGTCGAGGTGATCGCTGCCCCAGCCGCCGATCAGCACATCATCGCCATCGCCCCCATAAAGCGTGTCATTGCCGATGCGGCCATCCAGCCAGACATCGTTTCCGGCAGCGCCCCAGATGATGTTATCGCCGGTGTCTCCCAGAAGAGTATCCCCACGGAAAGACCCGAAAATATCTTCGACCCCCGAATAGGTATCGCCCGCTGCAATGCCGGTGTTGAAGGCGGGCACCTGCAAATCTGCCCGGACCCCGGTGGTCGCATCGGTATACTGCACCCGGTCGCGCGTGCCTGCGCCGCCATCAAGGTGGTCTGCCCCGGCCCCGCCGATCAGCACATCGTTGCCGTCCCCGCCATAGATCGTGTCGTTGCCGATCCGGCCATCCAGCCAGACGTCATTCCCGCCGCCGCCCCAGATCATGTTGCTGCCGGTATCACCCAGCAGTGTATCACCATGAGAGGAACCGACAAGGTCTTCGACCGCGGAATACACGTCCCCGGCGGCATGGCCGGTATTGAAGGTGGGCACTTGCAAGTCTGCCCGCAGCCCCGTGGGCGCGTCAGAATAATTGGCCTGATCGCGGGTGCCGGCCCCGCCGTCCAGCAGGTCGGCTCCGGCGCCACCCTGAAGAGTGTCGTCGGCCGAGCCGCCGTAAAGCGAGTCGTTTCCAGCATCCCCGTTCAGCCAGTCACGACCGGCGTCACCTTCGATCTGATCATGCCCTGTGCCGCCGAAGTAGAAATCGCTTCCGCCCGACCCGAAGATAGTGTCATCACCGGATAGCATCTGCTGCAACAGAACTAGGTCGTCAGCATTGTCCGGCGTCTGCACGATTGCATCCAAAGCCAAGGCCGAGACTGAAAAGCCCACGAGATACAGCCACTGTTCGTTTATCGTGCCCAAGCCGCTTTCAAAGTAAAAGCCGGTGACCGTGCCGCCGATGATATCATCATCCCCGTCGACAACCAGCGGATCGCCCGGTCCGCTTGCTGGATCCCAGGTAATGTTTTCACCGGCAATCGAGGCGACTGCAGTGGCGAAGTCCAATTGCGGCGACCCGGTCCAGACCTCGATCAGATCGGAATAGGTGAAGGTACCGGGCAACCCAGGAAGATCCTCCGAGGTTGCAACATCGTTCACGTTATCAAAGAATTCAAAGAACTCCAGTGGTTCAATCACAAAGGCAAAGTTGAACTCGCGAAAATCGATCCCGACAGGGGTGCTGCCGTTGAATATAGCCATCGAAACCTCTCCTCGACTGGAAGCGCGTATGTTTTGTTTAATTGAAAATTTGAAAATGTAGACATCGTCAACTTAAAAAATTCGTTCCGCCGGAATTGCGGTCTATTGCTGAGAGCGGTTCTTCCCTCTCCGGTAAACCCGGGGCGGTTCAGAGGTGGCTGTCGCCCTCCGCTCCATTCCCGGGATCGGGCCTGTTGCCAGCTCGATGCTCTCTCTCGTGCTTGTGAACATGGACTGACGGGCAATGGATCGCAGAAATGGCCGAGATCGGCACTATCACCATAGAAGAGACCGCAGCACTCACTGGATTTGCACCAGTCGCACACGACAGCGGAACTCTTCGCGGGAAGCGCACCATCGCCGGTGGGCGCCGTGCCTTGCGGCACGTGAAGTTCGGCGGTACTGGCGCTGCACACCACAACCCAAGCCTGAGGCCCTTCGCAGATCGTCTCCGCAAGTCCGGCAAACCGCACAAGGTAATTATCACCGCTTCGCGAGAAAGTTGGTCACCATCGCGAACGCCCCCTGCAGAAACCGTCAGAAATGGGTTCCCACAGCGCCGTGAAAGATACAGTTGCTAGATGATGACGAATTCATCTGCCGTCAGGGTCACCCCATTCGTGAATGTTGCAAAATGCACGGCTGCGCCGGCACCAGAGCCATCTGCATCGTAGAAAAGTTCCCCGGTTGCGGAATTATGCACGATGCGATGCGCCGCCGTCGTTGCCGCGGCACCGATTGCGAATGCTGCCTCGGCAAGGATGCCGGTTGCGGTAAGGGCAGTGAAGATGGCGTTTTCAATGTGGATGACGTCATCGATCAGATTGTAGTCGGTGATCGTGTCCACATTGGTGGCGCCGAGAGCCGAGTCAAAGATGAACACGTCCGCGCCGCCACCCCCGGTCAAGGTATCGTTCCCGGCCCCGCCCAGCAGTGTATCGTTGCCAAGGCGCCCGTCGATCACATCGTTTCCGCTGGCGCCCCAAAGGATGTTGCCGCCCGTGTCACCGTAGATGGAATCGTCCCGGAACGAGCCGTAGATATCCTCGATGCTGACATAGGTGTCGCCTGCGGCTATGCCGGTATTGTTGGAAGACGTCTGCAAGTCCACGCGAAGACCTGTTGCGGAATCCGTGTATTGCGCGCGGTCGCGATTGCCCGCCCCACCGTCGAGGTGATCGCTTCCCCAGCCGCCGATCAGCACATCATCGCCATCGCCACCATAGATCGTGTCATTGCCGATCCGGCCATCCAGCCAAGCATCGTTTCCGGCTGCGCCCCAGATGACGTTGTCGCCTGTGTCACCCAGCAGCGTATCCCCCCTGAACGACCCGTAAAGATCTTCGATCCCCGAATAGGTATCTCCCGCGGCGAAGCCGGTGTTGAAGTTGGGCACCTGCAAATCCGCCCGGACCCCGGTGGTGGCATCCGTATACTGGGCGCGGTCGCGCGTGCCTGCGCCGCCGTCAAGATGGTCGGCTCCGGCCCCGCCGATCAGCACATCATTGCCTTCCCCGCCATAGATCGTGTCGTTGCCGATCCGGCCATCCAGCCAGACGTCATTGCCGCCGCCGCCCCAGATCATGTTGTTGCCGGTATCACCCAGCAGGGTGTCACCGAGGGCGGAGCCGACAAGGTCTTCGACCCCGGAATATACGTCACCGGCGGCATGGCCGGTATTGAATGCAGGAACCTGCAAGTCTGCCCGCAGCCCCGTGGGGGCATCAGAATAATCGGCCTGATCGCGGGTACCATCACCCCCGACCAGACTATCCGCGCCCGCACCCCCGATAAGCGTATCGTTGCCCGCCCCGCCTTCCAGCGTATCCGCCCCGATTCCGCCCGAAAGCACATTGCCAACGCCGTTGCCCACCAGCACGTCATTGCCCGCGCCGCCCGTTGCATTCTCGATGATCACTCCCCGTGCAATCATCACATTGCCGGTCAGTCCGCCGATGTTGGAGGCGGTGTTGTCGATCAGCGAGATGCGCTGATTGCTGGAAAAGCCCGAGAAATCCATCGTATCGGTGCCGTCGCCATCATAGATGGTCAGCGCCATGGGCGCCCCGTTGTAAAGCGACGGGTCTGACAGGTTGTTGCTGGCCCAGGCGGCCAGCAGCGGGCCCATATAGCCATCGGCATTCGACCCGACCCCGTAGATCGTATTGCCGGTGTTGGAATTTGTCGGCGCGCCATAGATCCGCTGAATCGCGACGATATCGGCCGGCATGACCGAAACCAGTTCGGCATAGCTGGCGTCGATAAACGGGTTATCGGTCTGCGCGAAATAGGACATGACCGAGTTCTGCCAGCTGTCGTTGCCGTAAAGGTTGTCGACCCCCCAGACCGCACCGCCGTTGTAATTGCCCGCATGCCCCAGCCCCAGCGCATGCCCGATTTCATGAACATAGGTCTGGAACCAGTAGCTGTTGATCGAAAACGGCTCGCTCAGCCAGTCTTCCGAAATGATCACGGTAGACTGGGTGATGACTCCGGCGGTGACTTCGGAAACCGAATAGGCCGATCCGGTTCCGGCATCATCGAACAGGATGTCGGATGTCGACCACGCGCCTTCGGAAATGAACATCCGGTAATTCTGGCCGAAAGAGGTTCCAAAGGCACTCGCGCTCAGGAAATAGGTGCCGGTGACCGTGGCGGTAAAGGTCAGATGGGAATTCAGGCCCGGGCCACTGTCATCATCGACGGCGACCTGAACGCCCGACGGGTTGTACACCCGCAGGGTAGGGTCTGACAGCGGCACGGCGCCAAAGCCATCCAGCGCAACCGTATAGGTTTGGCCCGCGACAAGGTTCACGCCAATGTAATCGGTATCGCCGGTCGTCAGCGCGCCTTCGAAATATTCGCCCACTGCCATGCGATAGGTTGATGCCGTGCTGGCTGCCGCATCGGTGGTTTCAAAGACCGTTCCGGTCCCGATCGGCTGTGAAGCCTCGACAAAGGTGATGTCTGCCACGCTTGACCACGCCTGAAGCGCCGCCCGCGCCACATCCTGCGCGCCCGAGGACAACAAGCTGACGTCATAGGTCAGCACCGTGGAACCCGTCGGGTCGAAGGTTGCGGGCGATTGCGAAAACGCCGTCCAGTAGCCCGAGATCAACTGATCGGCGATCTGGTCAAGGGTAAAGAAGGAATCAGAGGCGTTGGCAGTAAGCGTTCCCGTCTTGCCCGTGGCAAGGTGCTGGTCGAACTGGGCCAGCATTTCAGCAGTGGGTCTTTGCATACAGATCATGCACATAGGAAGCTTATCCTTGCCTGAAAGAAGAGTGACGAAACTTGGGCGCGACGTGGGCCCGCCAACACTGGCCGGAAACAGTGATCAAGACGCTGGACCCCGCCAGAAACCAGCCCTCATTGGGCGGGCCTTCGCTCGAACAGGTCTCAGTCATCCGGCAACTCACGGCCATGGCACACATACGCTGATACTATTTACGCTAATTATGGTGAAGTCATGGCCAGTCCAATCGAAAACTTTGAATATCACTCTAAGGAACGGATTGTCTCTTGGATGGAAACATCCGGGGGGTGCTGGCGGCGACGCCACGGGTTGCAGCCGGCCACCCGTGCTGTCAGAACAAGGCGGCTGAGGGCCCTTGCGCAGAAGCAACGGGCCGGGCAAGGGTGAAAAGATGGGGCAGCACGTTCTGGTCACGGGGGGCGCGGGCTATATCGGGTCGCATGCCTGCAAGGCCTTGGCCGCGGCAGGCTTTGTGCCGGTGGTTTTTGACAACCTCTCGACGGGCTGGGCCGAGGCGGTGAAGTTCGGCCCCTTCGTTCAGGGCGATCTGGTGGAACGGGCCGCGCTGGATGCGGCTTTTGCCCGGTTCTCTCCCGTTGCGGTCATGCATTTCGCTGCGCTGTCGCTGGTCGGCGAATCGATGAAGAACCCGGGGCTTTACTGGCGGGCCAATGTGACGGGCGCGCTGAACCTGATCGAGGCTGCGGTGGCCGCCGGTTGCGGGCAGTTTGTCTTTTCTTCCACTTGCGCCACCTATGGCGATCATGATGGCGTGCTGGTGGACGAAGACACCGAACAGCGCCCGATGAACGCCTATGGCGGATCGAAACGCGCGATTGAAGACATGCTGCGCGATTTCGAGGCAAGCCATGGCCTGCGCCATGTGATCTTTCGCTATTTCAACGTGGCGGGCGCCGACCCCGAGGGCGAGATCGGTGAACAGCACCGCCCGGAAACCCACCTGATCCCCTTGCTGCTGGAAGCGGTGGATGGCCGCCGCCCGGCGTTGACGGTCTTCGGGTCGGATTACAACACGCCCGATGGCACCTGTGTGCGCGATTACGTTCATGTGTCGGATCTGGCCGACGCCCATGTTCTGGGCCTTGGCTGGTTGCAACAAGGCAAACCCAGCCGCGCTTTCAACCTTGGCTCGGGCAGCGGTTTCTCGGTGCGCGAGGTCATTCGCGCCGCCGGTCAGGTCACGAACCGCGAGGTTCCGGTGATCGAAGGCGAACGGCGGCCGGGGGATGCGGCCTTTCTTGTCTCGGGCAGCAACCGGGCCGTGGCTGAACTGGGCTGGGCCCCCCGTCGGTCAGACATGCGCAGCATGATCCTTGACGCGTGGCGGTGGAGCCAGAAGCCCGGCTTCGAGCGCTAGGCCTTATTCTTTGATGATCGCCTGAAGATAGGCGCCGTAATCGCTTTTCTTGAAGGTTTCCGCCCGCTTGGCCAGCGCATCGATCGAGATATAGCCGCAGCGATAGGCAATCTCGTCCGGGCTGCCGACCAGAAGCCCCTGACGCCCCTGAAGGGTGCGCACGAAATTCGCGGCCTCCAGCAGGCTAGCATGGGTGCCGGTATCAAGCCAAGCATAACCGCGCCCCATCAGTTCCACCATCAGCTTGCCCGCGTTCAGGTAAAGCTCCAGCAGATCGGTGATCTCAAGCTCTCCGCGCGGCGAAGGCCGGATCGTGGCCGCCAGATCGGGCGCATCGCCGTCAAGGAAGTAAAGCCCCGTAACCGCATAGTTCGATTTCGGCTTGGCAGGCTTTTCGATGATGTCGATGGCCTTCCCCTGCGCATCGAAGCTGACCACGCCATAGCGTTCGGGGTCTGACACCCGATAGCCAAAGACCGTGCCGCCGGTGCTGCGGTTGGTGGCGGCAGAGAGCAACTCGGAAAGGCCATGGCCGAAAAAGATGTTGTCGCCCAGAACCATGGCCGAAGGCGCCCCGGCAAGGAAGTCGCGGGCCAGCAGATAGGCCTGCGCCAGCCCGTCGGGCGAAGGCTGCACCAGATAGGTCAGGTTCAGGCCCCATTGGCTGCCATCGCCCAGCAGGAGCTGGAACTGTGCCTGATCTTCCGGGGTGGTGATGATGGCAATGTCGCGCATGCCGGCCAGCATCAGGGCTGACAGCGGGTAATAGATCATCGGCTTGTCATAGACCGGCAACAGCTGCTTGCTGACGCCCATCGTGATCGGCCAAAGCCGTGTTCCCGACCCGCCGGCCAGTATGATCCCCTTGCGCGCTTTCATCTTGCGGCCTCCAGTTCGCTCAACACGTCATGCAGGCCCTGCCGCCAATCGGGGCGGAAGATGCCAAAGGTGGTTTCGGTCAGCCCGCAATCCATCCGCGAATTCGTCGGGCGGCGGGCCGGGGTAGGGTAGGCCGAGGTGGGAATATCCGTCACCGCAACCTTGCGGCCCGACAGATCAAAGATCGCACGGGCAAAATCGGCCCAGCTGACATCTGGCCGGCCGGAAAAGTGATAGGTGCCGGTCTTTGCCGGATCGGCCTCCAACTGCGCGGCGATCGCAAGGCAGGCATCGGCAATCGCCGCCGCCGGGGTGGGCCCGCCCACCTGATCGGCCACCACCGTCAGCGCATCGCGGCTTTCCGAAAGCCGCAGCATGGTTTTTACGAAATTCGCGCCATGGGCTGAAAACACCCACGAAGTGCGAAGGATGGCGTGGCAACCGTCTGCGGCGCGGATGCCCGCCTCGCCCTCGGCCTTGGTGCGGCCATAGGCACCCAGCGGCCCGATGGGGGCATCGGGGGCAAAGGGCGCCGTGCCGGCACCGTCAAAGACATAATCGGTAGAGATATGGACAAAGGGAATGCCAAGCGCCGCGCAGGCCCCGGCCATCGCCGCGGGGGCGGCTGCGTTCACCAGCCGCGCAACCTCCTCTTCGCTTTCGGCGCGGTCTACGGCCGTATAGGCAGCGGCATTGATCACCGCCTTCGGCTTCTGCGCCATGATTTGCGCTGCACAGACCTCCGGGTCAGTCAGATCGGCCGCGTCGCGGCCCAGAAACTGCGCCTTTGTGCCCGCCGGCATCCGCCGCGCCAATTCCTGCGCCACCTGTCCGCTGCGGCCAAAGATCAGCAACGTCATGCCTTCGTTCCCAACCGCTGGCCCACACCCTGCCGGTCCAGCAGCGGCTGCCACCAGTCGCGGTTGTCAAGATACCAGCGCACCGTACGGCGTAGCCCTTCCTCCACCGTGACCGAGGGCCGCCAGCCCAGCTCATCGCGCATCCGCGATGGGTCGATGGCATAGCGGGCATCATGCCCCGGCCTGTCGGTCACAAAGGTGATCAGCCGGTCATGTGGCGCGCCTTCGGGGTGCATCTCGTCCAGCAGCGCGCAGATGGTGCGCACAAGATCGATGTTGCGCCGCTCATTCTCGCCGCCGATGTTGTAGCTGCGCCCAACCTTGCCCTTTTGCACGACCGTCAGCAGCGCGTCGGCATGATCTTCTACATAAAGCCAGTCGCGCACATTTTCACCCGTGCCGTAAACCGGAATGGGCCGGCCGTGCAGTGCGTTCAGGATGGTGACGGGGATCAGCTTTTCGGGGAAATGGAACGGGCCGTAGTTGTTCGAACAATTGGTCAGCAACACCGGCAGGCCATAGGTTTCATGCCATGCCCGCACCAGATGGTCGCTGGCCGCCTTCGAAGCCGAATAGGGGCTGCGCGGATCGTAGGGGGTGGATTCGGTGAACTGCCCTGTCTCGCCCAGTGATCCGAACACCTCGTCTGTCGAGATGTGGTGAAAGCGGAACGCCTCGGGCCGGCCACGGGCCACCCAATGGCTTCGGGCCGCTTCCAGCATGTTGAAGGTGCCGGTGATGTTCGTCTCGATGAAATCACCCGGCCCGTCGATTGACCGGTCGACATGGCTTTCGGCGGCCAGATGCATCACCACATCGGGGGCGTGTTCGGCAAAGATGCGCTTCAACGCCTCGCGGTCGCGGATATCGGCCTGCTCGAAGGTGTAAAGGTTCGATTGGGCAACCGAGGCCACATTCTCCAGACAGGCGGCATAGGTCAGCGCGTCAAGGTTCACCACCTCGTGCCCCAGCCCGACCGCGCGGCGCACCACGGCAGACCCGATGAAACCCGCACCGCCGGTGATCAGAAGCTTCATTTCCCGTCCTCCCAGCGGAAGGGACTGACCACTTCGGCAAGCCGGGGCGCAGC
>JALQTL010000155.1 GCA_023260935.1 Paracoccaceae bacterium | reverse complement strand
GCCAGTATCGGTACCCGTGGCGGCAAGGCACAGATCCGCTGCCACCGCCGCCGCCGACCCACCCGAAGACCCGCCGGGCGTCAGCTTGCGGTCATCGATTTTCCAAGGGTTCACCGCCGGACCATAGCACGAGGATTCGTTGGACGACCCCATAGCAAATTCGTCCATGTTCAGCTTGCCCAGCATCACCGCCCCGGCCTCGAACAGGCGCGCGGTCACAGTCGAATCGTATTCAGGGCGGAACCCGTTCAGGATATAGGATCCCGCCTGTGTGGGCACGCCCTTGACGGCGAACAGATCCTTGACGCCGATCGGAATGCCGCACATCGACGGCGCGCCCCCGGCCTTCAGCCGCTCATCCGCATGCCGGGCCTGTTCCAGCGCCAGTTCGGGCGTCTTGTGGACAAAGGCGTTCAGCCCGTCGCCCGCATCCATCGCCGTCAGGCAGGCCATCGTCAGGTCAACGGCCGAAACTTCGCCCTTGCGCAGCGCATCACGCGCGGCCTCGATCGTCCAGGTATTCGCGATCATTCCACCACCTTCGGCACTGCAAAGAACCCCTCACGCGCGTCGGGCGCGTTCTTCAGGACGGCTTCCTGAATATTGCCATCCGTCACCACATCGGCGCGCCGCTTCAGGCGCATGGGCGTTACGGATGTCATCGGCTCTACCCCCGTCACATCCACTTCGTTCAACTGTTCCATGAAGCCAAGGATGGATGACAGCTTTTCCGCAAGGGCGGGCAGATCATCATCCTGAACCCTGATGCGGGCCAGCTTGGCCACCTTGCGGGCGGTTTCGATGTCGATGGACATGGGGGTTCCCTTTCCTTCACTTGGCCCCCGTTTAGCCCCCCGCCCCCGGCCCTGCAAGGGTCTGGGACCATGGCCCCGACACGGGCCCCCTGCACGCCCGTCATGGACATGTCGCGCCAAAGCCCTAACCTTGGGCATCACACAGACGACGGAGGTTCGCATGAAAATCACCTGGCTTGGCCATTCCGGCTTTCGCATCGAGATCGAAGAGGCCGTGCTGCTGCTTGACCCGTGGCTGGATGGCAACCCGATGTTTCCAGCCGACCGCCGGGCCGAGGCGATTGCCGGGGCCACGCATATCCTGCTGACCCATGCGCATGGCGACCATGCCGCATCCGCCGTTCAGATCGCGGCAGAAACCGGGGCCGGCATCGCCGCCATTCATGAACTGGCCGAATGGCTGACCCGCGAAGGCGCGGCCAATGTCACCGGCTTTGGCAAGGGCGGCACGATCGAGGCTGGCGGCGCCCGCGTCACCATGGTGAACGCAAGCCACTCCGCCAGCATCGACTTCAAGGGCGGCCATCCCATTGTGGGCGGATCCGCTGCCGGCTTCATGATCGCGGGCGAAGGTCAGGTGATCTATGCCTCGGGCGATACCGACATCATGGCCGACATGGAATGGATGGCCGATTATCACAAGCCGGGGATCGGCATCCTGTCCTGTGGTGGGCATTACACGATGGACATGGACCGCGCGGCCTATGCGGCGCGGCGCTACTTCAAGTTCCACAGCATCATTCCCTGCCATTACCGGACCTTCCCGATCCTTGCGCAGGATGCGCAGGTGCTGAAGACCGGGGTGCCGCCGGGGGTCAGCGTGATCGAACCGGAAGTTCTGGAACCGATCATGTTCTGATTGAAGGGCGGGGCTCAGCCGTCGCGCCGGCGGGCAAAAAAGCCCTTCAGCAGCGCTTCGGCTGGGGCTGCGGCGATGCCGTCATAGACTTCGGGAACGTGGTGGCATTGCGGGTGCGAAAACACCTTTGCCCCCACGGCCACGCCCCCGCTTTTGGGATCGGCCGCACCGTAATACAGCCGGGCGATCCGGGCGGCGCTGATGGCAGCGGCACACATCGGGCAGGGTTCCAGCGTGACGTAAAGATCATGCCCGACCAGCCGTTCCGACCCCAGCGCCCGGCAGGCCGCGCGCAGGCACATGATTTCGGCATGGGCCGTGGGGTCCGAAAGCTCGCGGGTCCGGTTGCCGTCGCGGGCCACGACCCGACCGGCGGGCGAAACCAGCACGGCCCCCACCGGCACCTCGCCCCGGTCGGCCGCGGCGCGGGCCTCTTCCAGCGCGATTTCCATGTAACTGCGGAACGGCAATTGCCCCTTCCCTCTTCAGCCCATATCCTCTGCGCGCCTGGGGGACAGTCAAACCCGGTCCCCGGCAGCGCGTAAAGGTTCCCTTTCCATGACCGAAAAGCCCACCCCCGCCAAGCCCCGTCGCGCGCCCAAACCCGCCGCCCCCGGCGGGTCCGACGCCAAGGAAGCCCAAGCCCCGGCAGGCGAACGGATCGCAAAGGTGCTGTCACGCGCCGGCATTGCCTCGCGCCGCGAGGCGGAACGGCTGATCGAGGCCGGCGAGGTAAAGGTGAACGGCAAGCTTGTCACCTCACCCGCGCTGAACGTCACCGCGCGCGACAGGATCACCGTTTCCGGCCAGCCCGTCGGGGCACCGGAACCCGCGCGACTGTGGCTTTACTACAAGCCCGAGGGGCTGGTGACATCGGCCTCTGACGAAAAGGGCCGCGACACGGTCTTTGACCACCTGCCCGAAGACATGCCGCGGGTGATGTCGGTCGGGCGGCTTGACCTCAATTCCGAAGGCCTGCTGCTGCTGACCAACGACGGCGCGCTGAAGCGTCAGCTTGAACTGCCCTCGACCGGATGGCTGCGCAAATACCGGGTGCGTGTAAAGGGCAACCCGACCGATCCCGAACTGGACCCGCTGCGCAAGGGGATCACGGTCGAGGGGGAACGGTTTCAGCCGATGGACGTGGTGCTGGACCGCCATCAGGGGGCGAATGCCTGGCTGACGGTCGGCCTTCGCGAAGGCAGGAACCGCGAAATCCGCCGCGCCATGTCGGCCATCGGCGTCACCGTGAACCGGCTGATCCGCATCAGCTATGGCCCATTCCGACTGAACGAACTGAAGCCCGGAGAAGTGGAAGAAGTGCGCGCCCGGGTCTTGAAGGAACAGTTGGGCAGCCTGCTGCCCGGCGCGGCAGAACCGGAGGCACCCGCCGCCACCCGCGCCCGCCCCGCATCATCGGGCGCCCGCAAGCGCGTGGTCACGTCCTCGGCCAAATCTGCGGCCAAATCTGTGGCCCGTCCCGAACGCGCGCCCCGATCAGGTGACGAACCCGGCACGGTGCGCAGTCCAAAGGGCCGCGCGGGCCTGAAGACGCTTTCCGAAACATGGGCGCGGGCCACCACCGGCCCCGGCACCAAAGGTGAACCCGCCAGACCGAAACCGGCCACCAAGGCAGGCGAGCCTGCCGGCAGTTCCGGCCCGACAAGGCACAGCAGACGCACCTCTTCCGCCCGCCCCCGCCCCCCGAAGACGCGCGGCTAATCCGCTAGCAGGGAAAATCGGGCACGAAAGTCTGGCAAGACAGGGCAGGCAAAGTGGGGGGAAGCAAACTCCAGCCTTCCCCCCAAGCTTGATCTGGCACGCGCCCCGTCCTTCACCTATAGTTTGGTCTTGGGGCCGAAACATTTGCACGGCCCGCAGACCGGAAGGGGCATTGATGTCTGCCAAAGGATTGCAGAACCTGTCATTTATGCTGCTGCTGGGCCTTGTGGTCTATGTCGCCTTAGGGGGCACGGGCTGATGGCACAGCGCTATGGCGGAAAATTCAGTCCCGACGCGCCGGCATCCACCACCACTGCGGCCGCACCGCCAGCCAATCCGTTTGATGGCCGCAGGCCTTTCAAGGCAGGCGCGCGGTCCACGGTGCTGTTTTTCATGGCCCTTTTGTTTCTGCCCCGGGCTTTTTCCGGCTCCCCGTCCGATCTGCTGACCGGGCTTGCGGCCACCGGGCTGATGCTCTTTTCGGCTTGGCTGACGCGCGAAGGCCTGAAGGCCGAGGCTGCCTTTGACGCGCGCACCATCGCCCGGCGGCCAGCCTTTCCCCGCAAGATGTTCGGATCGGCCCTTGCCGGGCTTTCGGTCGCGGCGGGCGCCTTCATGGGGGGCATGGGCACGGTGCTTTCGGTTCTGTTCGGGCTGGCGGCGGCGGGGCTGCATGCGGGGTCTTTCGGGCTTGACCCGCTTCGCGACAAGGGTGCCGAAGGGATTGACCGCTTCCAGACAGACCGCGTGGCCCGCGCCGTGGACGAGGCGGAGAAACATCTGGCCGCCATGCATGACGCCGCTTCGCGCATTGGCGAACGGCAGATCCTTGCCCGGGTCGAACGATTCATGAGGGCCGCGCGCAACCTGTTTCGCACGGTCGAAGCCGACCCGCGCGATCTGACCGCGGCGCGCAGGTATCTTTCAGTCTACCTGATGGGCGCGCGTGACGCGACGGTGAAATTTGCCGATCTTTACGCCCGCAACCGCGACCCGAAGGCCCGCGAAGACTATCTGAACCTGCTGGATGACCTTGAAACGACCTTTGCAGACCGCAGCCGCCGGCTGCTGTCTGACAACCGCACGGACCTTGATGTCGAAATAGATGTCCTGCGCGAAAGACTGAAGCGCGAAACCTGATCTGCAACGCACAGAGTGAGAGATTTCCCATGACCGACAGCATCCGTGAACAGGCCGCCCAGACCCTTGCCCAGATCGAAGAGGTCACGGCCGTGATCCTGCCCGAACCGGGCGCCGAGGTTGTTCCGCTTGCCCAAGCCCCTACGGACAAGGCCGAAGATATCCGCAAGCGGATGTCGGAACTGGACATGACGAACACCCAGTCGATCATCTCTTTCGGGTCGCGCGCACAGGCGGAACTTCAGGTCATCTCGCAGGAAATGCTGGCCGACGTGAAGAACAAGGATGTGGGCCCCGCGGGGGATTCGCTGCGCAAGATCGTGACAACGATCCGCGGCTTCGGATCGGAAGAACTGGACCTGCGGCGCGAACGGAGCTGGTGGGAAAAGTTGACGGGGGCGGCGGCCCCCTTTGCCGAATTCGTCGCGCAATATGAAAAGGTCCAGACCCAGATCGACCGCATCACCGAAGAATTGCTGGCCCATGAACACACCCTGCTAAAAGATATCCGGTCGCTGGATATGCTCTATGAAAAGACGCTGGCCTTTTATGATGAGCTGGCGCTTTACATAGCGGCGGGTCAGGCAAAGCTGGAAGAAATGGATGCCTCGGTCATTCCTGCCAAGGCTGCCGAGGTCGGCGCCGCGGCAGAACCCGATCAGGTGATGAAAGCGCAAGAGTTGCGCGATCTGCGCGCCGCGCGTGACGATCTGGAACGCAGGGTGCATGACCTGCGGCTGACCCGTCAGGTAACGATGCAGTCCCTGCCCTCGATCCGGCTTGTGCAGGAAAACGACAAGAGCCTTGTCACCAAGATCAACTCTACCCTCGTGAACACCGTGCCGCTGTGGGAAACCCAGCTGGCGCAGGCCGTGACGATCCAGCGTTCGCGTGAGGCGGCAGAGGCGGTGAAAGAGGCGAACGATCTGACGAACGAGTTGCTGACCCGCAATGCCGACAACCTGCGTGAAGCGAACAAGGTGGTGCGTGAGGAGATGGAACGTGGCGTCTTCGATATCGAATCGGTGCGCAGGGCGAATGAACAGCTGATCGCCACCATCAACGACAGCCTGGCGATTGCCGACGAAGGCAAGGCCCGCCGCGCCGCCGCCGAAGCGGAACTGGTAAAAATGGAAGCCGAATTGCGGGACACGCTGGCCTCGGCCAAGGCACGCAGCGCCCCCACCAGCACGGGGGCATGACCCGCAAAGATGCGCCGCATCCCTTCCTTCCGGAGCAGGATTTCCCCGGTTTTCCCGGGGTTCCTTGCGCTTTTGCTTGCGGGCTGCATCGCACAGCAGCCCCCGCTTGGCAGCGGGTCTGCCCCCAAACCCCGGCCGGAACAGCCCGTGCCAAAGCCTTCAGCGGAAAGCGAAGCCGTACGCCAGCATTACGCCCGGGTGCAGGCCGATCTTCTGGCATCGGGGATGCTGCGCACCGATGGTGGCGGGCGCGATACACCGTTCAACGAAAGGATGCTGGCGGAAAACTTCATTACCATCGCGCTTTATGATGAATATATCCGCAGCGCGAACGGCCCTATCCAGCGGCAGGCGGCAAGCCGCCTTCGGCGGTGGGAACAGCCCATACGCGTATCGCTGCGCTTTGGGGCCACCGTGCCGACAGAGGCCCGCGCCACCGATACGGCACGCATCCAGTCTTATCTGGCCCGCCTGTCCCGCCTGACCGGCCACCCCATCGCCCTGAACGAAAACGCGCCCAACTTCTTCATCCATATCGTCAATGAAGACGAAAGGCGCACGCTGGGGCCGCAGGCGCGCGCCGCCCTTCCCGGTCTTTCGCAGGCCGAGGTCGAAGGCATCATCGACATGCCGCTTTCCACCTATTGCCTTGTGTATGCGATGTCAGACGGCCCCTCCGGCCGCTACAGCCGCGCCTTTGCCGTGATCCGCGCCGAACACCCCGATCTGTTACGCCTTTCCTGCATGCATGAAGAAATCGCCCAGGCCCTTGGGCTGGCCAATGACAGCCCAAGGGCCCGGCCTTCCATCTTCAACGATGATGAGGAATTCGCGCTGTTGACCGGGCAGGACGAATTGATGTTGCGCATGCTTTACAGCCCGGAACTTCGTGCCGGCATGACCGAGGCCGAGGCCCGCCCGATCATCCAGACCCTTGCCAGACGGCTTGTTGGCGGCGACAGTTGACCCACCCCCTCCCCCGGGAAGAAGGAGTGCTTCCATGGTTTTCGATTTCCTGAAGGGCGAATTCATTGATGTCATCTCATGGCTCGACGACAGCCGCGATACGATGGTCTGGCGCTTTGAACGGCGCGGGCAGGCGATCAAATACGGTGCCAAGCTGACAGTGCGTGAAGGGCAGGCCGCGGTTTTCGTGCATGAAGGGCAGTTGGCCGATGTCTTCGGCCCCGGGCTTTACATGCTTGAAACCAACAACATGCCGATCATGACCACCCTTCAGCACTGGGACCACGGCTTTGACAGCCCGTTCAAGTCTGAGATCTACTTCGTCAACACCACCCGTTTCAACGATCTGAAATGGGGCACCAAGAACCCGATCATGTGCCGCGACCCGGAATTTGGCCCGGTGCGCCTGCGCGCCTTTGGCACCTATTCCATGCGCGTCACGGACCCGGGCCTGTTCCTGAAGGAAATTGTGGGCACCGATGGCGAATTCACAGCGGATGAGGTATCGAGCCAGATCCGCAACATCATCGTGCAGGATTTCAGCCAGACCATCGCTCGTTCTGGTATCCCGGTGCTGGACATGGCGGCCAACACCGGCGATCTGGGCAAGATCGTGGCCAGTGCCATCAACCCGGCCATTGCGGCCTATGGCCTTTCGCTTCCAGAATTCTACATTGAAAACATAAGCTTGCCTGAAGAGGTCGAAAAAGCTCTGGACAAGCGGACATCAATGGGAATCGCCGGCGATCTGAACCGCTACATGCAGTTCAATGCCGCCGAAGGCATGGCCAACCCCGCCAGTGGCGCGGGCGCGATGCTGGGCGCGGGCATGGCCGCCGGCATGGGTGCCGCGATGGCGCAGAACCTGGGCCCGTGGGGCAGCGCCCCGCAGGCCACCGCCACCGCCTCGCCCCCACCACCGCCACCGCCGCCACCGTCTGCCAGTGTCGTCTGGCATGTAGCCGAAAACGGCACGACCTCCGGCCCCTTTGACGAAACGGCACTGCGCCAAATGATCGGCGCCGGTACGCTGACGCGGGCCAGCATGGTCTGGTCGCCCGGTCAGGACGGCTGGAAGATGGCCGCCGAAACGGCCCTGCA
>JALQTL010000086.1 GCA_023260935.1 Paracoccaceae bacterium | reverse complement strand
CACTAGCTCCATTGAGCGGGAAGTTGCGTAATACCGTACAAAAGCAACTCAATGAGCACAGAACTCGCTACCAAGAGCTGAAAGACTGGAAGCTGTTCGCCTCCGCGGAAAAGAAAAAAGAATGTCGATGATGTAGGCCCTGTGGAAAAAAGGATTTCCCGAGTTTTCGGCCACCTGCCCACAGACAAAACTGCTGTGGATAATTTTGTGGATATCAGTTTCCTGATCTGGAAAAGGTAAAATAATGTAATATTTTCAGAATGATAAAGGATATGTCCATCAAGATTTCTCCACAGCCTGTCAACATGGCCTGTCGCGCTCCCAGCATTCACCCACAGCCCGTGGCTACACCCGTCCCCAATGGGAAAACTCCGCCCCTGTTCTTGACAATCCTCCCCGTCGCCGCCCCCATGGCGGCAAGATCCGGCTTGTCCCCGAAACGACCTGCGTGAACAAAGCGCGGATATCCACAAGGCCATCCCCAATGACCCTCCTTCTTGCCTCCTCCAGCCAGATCCGCTTGCAGCTGCTTCGTGCCGCCGCGGTCGAGGTGAAAGCCATTGCCCCCCGTGTGGATGAAGAAACCGCCAAGGCGGCCCTTCTGGCCGAAGCTGCCCGCCCACGCGACATTGCCGATACGCTGGCGGAATTGAAGGCGCGAAAGGTGGCCGAAAAGCACCCTGAAAGCACGGTCCTTGGCTGTGATCAGGTGCTGGAACTGGGGCAGGAAATCCTGTCCAAACCCGTGACCCCTGCTGATGCCCTGGCGCAACTGCGCCGCCTTTCGGGCAAGACGCACAAGCTTCTTTCGGCGGCAGTCCTCTATCACGAAGGTCAGCCCGTCTGGCGCCATGTCGGCGAAGTGCGGCTGACCATGCGAGTGGTATCAGATGCCTATCTGCAGGATTATGTTGCAAGAAACTGGGAAAGCATCCGTCACGCTGTCGGCGCCTACAAGCTCGAGGAAGAGGGCGCACGGCTCTTTTCCGCCATTTCGGGCGACTACTTCACCGTTCTCGGCCTTCCCCTGCTGCCCTTGCTCGGCTATCTCGGTGATAGAGGTCTCATTGCATCATGACAACCGATCATCCCCGCATCCCTCTGGCCGGAGTCATCGGCCACCCCATTGCTCACAGCCGTTCGCCTCTTCTCCACGGCCATTGGCTGCGCCGCTATGGCATCAAGGGCCATTACATTCCGCTGGATGTGGCCCCTGCCGATCTGTCCGATGTTCTGCGCACCCTGCCCAGAATGGGTTTTGTCGGGGTCAACATCACCATTCCCCACAAGGAAGCGATCCTGAAGATCGCCGACATCATTACCGACCGCGCGGCCCTCATCGGGGCTGCCAACACCCTGATCTACCGCAAGGATGGCCGCATCCACGCCGATAATACCGATGGTGCCGGTTTTATCGCAAACCTTCGCCAGAATGCACCGCACTGGGATCCCACCCGTGGCCCTGCGGCCGTCTTCGGGGCCGGTGGCGCCGCCCGCGCTGTCGTCGCCGCGCTGATCGAGGTCGGCGTACCCGAAATCCGTATCGCCAACCGCACCCGGCCCCGCGCCGATGCCTTGCGTTCGGATTTCGGCGCCAAGGTCATGGTCAGTGAATGGGTGCAGGCCGCCAACATGCTGGATGGCGCAGTGACGGTGGTGAATACCACTGCCCTCGGCATGACCGGAAAGCCAGAATTCCGCGTGCCCCTGGATGGGCTGAACCCCGACGCCGTGGTCAATGACCTCGTCTATACCCCCCTGATGACCCAATTCCTGGCCGAGGCGAAAGACAGGGGCTGCACCGTTGTCGATGGCCTTGGCATGCTTCTGCATCAGGCTGCTCCCGGCTTTGAACGCTGGTTCGGCCGCCGTCCCGAAGTGGATGACGCCACCCGTGAAGCGGTTCTGGCCGGATGACCGCCTTCCGCCTTGGCCTGACCGGCTCGATCGGCATGGGCAAAAGCACCACGGCCGCGATGTTCGCCGAAAAGGGCATCCCCGTCTGGGATGCCGATGCCGCCGTTCATCGGCTTTACGCCCCCGGCGGGGCGGCTGTCGCGCCCCTTGCGGCGCTGTGCCCTGATGCTGCCGGCCCGAATGGAATCGATCGGTCCGTATTGAAGGAATGGATAGCCGAAACCCCTTCGGCCCTTGCACAGATTGAAGCCGTGGTTCACCCTCTTGTCGCTGCGGACAGAGACCGTTTTGCCGCCGAAACAGTCTCTGACATCGCGGTTTTTGATATTCCCCTGCTCTTTGAAAAGGGCACAGAGGCGCAGATGGATGCGACCTTGCTGGTCACGGCCCCCCCTGCCCTTCAGCGTGCCCGCGTTCTGGCCCGTCCGGGGATGACCGAATCCCAGTT
Source organism: Paracoccaceae bacterium (assembly GCA_023260935.1). Classification (GTDB taxonomy): domain Bacteria; phylum Pseudomonadota; class Alphaproteobacteria; order Rhodobacterales; family Rhodobacteraceae; genus Pseudotabrizicola. The sequence continues at coordinate 2,905 of JALQTL010000086.1, read as the reverse complement.
CCGCCTGATCCTGTCGCGCCAGATGCCCGATGCCGAAAAACGCGCCCGCGCCACGCATATCGTCGAAACCCTTTCTCCCGATCAGACCCGCGCTTATGTCATCGCGCTGATCGCCCATATCCGATCCTTGCAAGAGGCTTCCAATGCGTGAGATCGTGCTGGATACCGAAACGACCGGGTTCGAACCCTCAGAGGGCCACCGTATCGTTGAAATCGGTGCGGTCGAACTGTTCAACCACCTGCCCACCGGCCGAACCTATCACCAATACATCAATCCGCAGCGCGACATGCCGAAAGAGGCATTCGAGGTGCATGGCCTTGGTGATGAATTCCTGCGCGACAAGCCGGTGTTCAAGGCCATCGGTCAGGCCTTCCTTGACTTCATCGGCGATGCCCGTCTGGTCATTCACAATGCCAGCTTCGATATGAAGTTCCTGAACGCCGAGCTTGAATGGGCCGGCCTGCCACGGCTGCCGCAGGATCGCGCCATCGATACGCTGATGATCGCGCGCAGCCGCTTTCCCGGCTCTCCCGCCTCGCTTGATGCCCTGTGCCGCCGTTTCGGGGTCGACAATTCCGCCCGCGAAAAGCACGGCGCCCTACTCGATTCCGAAATCCTGGCCGAGGTCTATCTGGAACTGGTGGGCGGGCGTCAGCCTGATCTTGTCCTGTCTTCCGCCCCATCACAGACAGGCGGGCGCGGGTCACAAGCGGCTGAAACAGCATGGCGCCCGCGGCCCCGGCCCTCGCCCTTGCCGCCCCGGCTGACCCCGGCAGAAGAGGCTGCTCACGCCGCCTTTGTGGCAAAGCTGGGCGATGGAGCCATCTGGCTGCGCCGCAAATCCTGAACAACGCCGCACCATGAAAAAAGCCGGCCCATCGGGCCGGCCCACCATCCCTTTCGGGACGAAATGGTCAGTTCGGTTGTGCCGGTGCCTGTGCCGCCTGCGCCTGCTGCCGGCGCACCAATTCCTGCCGATACAGCGAAAGATAATCCACGGTATCGATGTTCAGCGGCGGGAAGCCACCGTCACGGGTCACATCGCTGATGATCCGGCGGATGAACGGGAACAGCAGCCGCGGGCATTCGATCAGAAGGAACGGATGAAGCTGGTCATCCGGCACGCCTTCCACATGGAAGATACCGCCGTAATCGACTTCCAGAAGAAACAGCGTCTCGTCGCTGGCCTTGTTCTTCGACGTCACGCGGAACTTCTGGATCACCTCATACTGATGATCCTGAGGGCGCTTACGGGCATCAAGGCTGACGGCCACCTGAATGTCGGGCTGCACCTCGCCCCCCGTCAGCCCCTTCTGGGCGACCATGTTTTCAAACGACATGTCGCGAATGAACTGGGCCAGCACACTCATCTTCACTTGCGGCTGGGCCTGCGGCTGCGGCGCGGCGCCATTTTCCTCGGCCATCTGGAACTCTCCCTGAAAATCGGTTCGGCTGCGTTCCTAGCAGGTCAGCACGGATGCCTCAATGCCGTGTCCATCCCGAAGACCCGCGGGGCGGCACATTCTCGTCGATCTCGAAAAATTCACCATCGATCACGCCCGGGTCATCGTTCCGCCGTGATCCCGGCCGCATCCGTTCGGCACCCACGCCAAAGCTCTGCACCTCGATCTTCGCACCGATCCGGGCAATGATCACCTCGCGGATTTTCGGCACCATCAGCAGAAAGCCGATGCTGTCCGTGAAGAACCCCGGCGTCAGCAACAACAGCCCCGCAACCACGATCAGCGCGCCATGTGCCAGCGGCGACAGCGGGTTTTTCAACTGCCCCATATCGCCGCGCAGTTGCGCCAACACCTGCATCCCCTGCCAGCGCATCAATCCCGTGCCGATGATCCCGGTCAGCAGGACCAGCCCCAGCGTGGGCCAAAGCGTCAGCCACCCGCCCACCGTGATGAACAGCGCGATCTCCACCAGCGGGACGATCAGGAACAAGGCGAAAAGCCACATGGGCGCCTCCGGAAAGGCCAGATTGCAGGGTAGGGCGGTTTACAGGTCACCCCCTCAGCCCTACATAGTGATCGATGGGGTCAGATACCAACCCAAAAGCCCGCCAGAGCGTCTCTGGCACCGTGTCCGAGGTCGTTCATGAATTCTTCCCTCCTCCAGCTGCTTGTTCTTGCCGGCATCGCGATCTTCCTGATCCTGAAGCTCAGATCGGTTCTGGGCACGCGCGATGGCTTTGAAAAGCCGCCGGTTCCGGTTGAAGAAGACCGGCCTCGCCTGCGCCGCGATTTCGAGGTGATCGACGGCGGACCCGATCGTGACATCACCGATCACGTCGAGGACGGCAGCGATGCGGCAAAGGCGCTGGCCGCGATGAAACTGGCAGAGCCCGGCTTTTCGGTGAACACCTTCCTTCAGGGCGCCCGCGGTGCTTATGAGATGATCTTGATGGCTTTCGAGCGCGGCGATATCGATGCCATCCGCCCCTTTCTGGCAGATGAGATCGAGGCCGCCTTTACCCAGGCCATCAATGCCCGCGAAGCCCAGGGTCTGACCATCGAGTCGAACTTTGTCGGCCTGAAGGAAATGACCTTGGTTGGGGCCACCTTTGACCGGGAAACGAAACGTGGCGAAGTGACCGTGCGCTATGTCGGGGAACTTACCTCGGTCATCCGCGACAAGGCGGGCGAGGTGGTCGAAGGGTCAGAGAAAAAGATCAAGCGTCAGCGCGATGTCTGGACCTTTGGCCGTACCATGGGCGCCGCCGATCCCAACTGGCAGCTTGTGGCCACGGGCGACTGATCGGGGCGCGGGTGGCTTGCCGGTGTTGCGCATCCTTGCGCTTGCGGTGGCGATGATGGCCGCAACCCCGGCCCCTGTCCCGGCTCAGGTTCTCGATTTCGCTGATCTGGACGGCTGGGCCGAAGATGACCATGCCGC